>JAQBQC010000557.1 GCA_028287205.1 Gemmatimonadota bacterium | reverse complement strand
TCACTACCTTGCTGTATGCGATGCGGGATCGCGACGCTCATACCGGGCTCGCGACACTTTGTCTTGGCGGCGGCAACGCCGTCGCACTGAGCGTGGAGAGAATGTCATGACGAGCCTGACGTCCGTTGGCACGCGCGACCGGCAGCTCACCGCTGTCGGCGTGATCGGATTTGCGGCCACGATGGCCGTGGCTGCGCAGATCGCGATACCGATTCCCGGCACACCGGTTCCGTTCACGCTTCAGCCGCTCGCGGTCGTGCTCGCGGGACTGTGCCTCGGTCCCGTTGCGGGCGCCGCGAGCATGGTGCTCTATCTCCTCGTGGGTGCGCTCGGCGCGCCCGTGTTCTCGCCGATCGGCGCGCCCGGCGTGCTGCGACTGATCGGACCCACGGGAGGCTATCTCCTCGCGGCGCCTGCTGCTGCGGCGATCGCGGGGCTCGTCGCACGCCGCTTCCCCGCATTCGGCGGACGACTGCTCGGAGCGTTCCTCGGCATCGCGACGCTCTATCTCGGCGGCGTCGCGCAGCTCGAGCTGCTCACGGGGAGTCTCGAGCGTGCGGCCGCGATGGGCACGACACCGTTCATTCTCGCCGATCTCGGCAAGGTCGTCGTCGCGGCGATTATTTCGCCGAGTCGCGCGCATCACCCGCCGGCTTGAACGTTCGCGCAGTTTTCGTCAATTCCGCGGGAGCGGTACGCGCCGGATGGCGCGTGCTCCTCTTTTGCTCGCTCACCGCGGTGTTCTACAGGATCGTCTTCACGACCTTCCTGTTCATCGGCCGGCCCGAGAGCTACGCGCTGCTGCAGATCGAGCAGTATCTGCTCTTTCTCGTCGTGATGTGGGCGTCGCACTTCATCATGCTTCGCTTTGTCGACCACAAGCCGTGGTCGTACGTCGGGCTCGGGCGCGAGCAGCTCGACGGGCGCGCGATCGCGATCGGACTCGCGCTCGGCTTCCTCTGCATTCTGGTGCCATCGGGCGGCCTGCTGCTCGCGCACGATCTCACCATCGTCACCGGACTCCAGGGCCAGCACAGCTGGCTCGCGATCGCAATTGGCGGTGCCGCGATCTTCCTGCCGCAATCGCTGGGCGAAGAGATGCTGGCGCGCGGCTATCTGTTCGCCGCGCTGCGCGACGGAATCGGATGGGTGGGGGCGCTCGCGGCAACGAGCATCGGCTTCGGATTGCTGCACATGGCGAATCCAGGTGCGAATGCGCAGTCCGTGTCGATCGTGATTCTCGCGGGCGTGTTCCTCGGCGCAATTCTCATCGCCACGCGCTCGCTCTACGCCGCATGGATGGCGCACTTCGCGTGGAACTGGGCGATGGCCGATCTCCTTCATTCTGCCGTGAGCGGCGTGCGCTTTCCTTACTCGACGTATCGAGTGGACGACGCCGGGCCAGTGTGGCTCACGGGCGGCAGCTGGGGACCGGAAGGCGGCGCCGCCGCTGCTGCCGGAATGCTCGCGGGCATCGCCGTGCTGGTCGCATGGCGCCGCAATCTCTCGCGCACGGCGAAGGCCGCATGAGGCACGCATGAGCGAGAAGATCGCCGTCGTCGGCTCGGGACAGATGGGCAACGGCATCGCCCACGTGTTCGCCGTTGCGGGCTTCGATGTGACGATGATCGATGTGTCGCGCAGCGCGCTCGACCGCGCGCGGGCGACGATCGAGAAGAACCTCGGGCGTCAGGTCGAGAAAAAGATCATCGATGCGGGCGCGCGTGACGCTGCGCTCGCGCGCATCTCGATCAACGAGAGCCTGCAGAGCGCCGCCGACGCCGCGCTCATCGTCGAGGCCGCAACGGAGCGCGCGGAGCTCAAGTTCACGCTCTTCAGCGATCTCGATCGCATTGCTGCACCGCAGGCGATTCTCGCATCGAACACCAGCTCCATCTCGATCACCGAGCTCGGCGCGCGCACGAAGCGACCGACGCAGGTGATCGGGATGCACTTCATGAATCCCGTGCCGGTGATGCAGCTCGTCGAGGTCATACGCGGTCTCGCAACGTCGGAGGAGACCACCCAACGTGTGCTGGACCTTTCGCGTTCACTCGGCAAGACTCCGGTGGAAGTGAACGACTATCCCGGCTTCGTGTCGAATCGCGTGCTCATGCCGATGATCAATGAGGCGGTCTACTGCCTCATGGAAGGCGTCGGCAGCGCCGAATCGATCGACACGGTCATGAAGCTGGGGATGAATCATCCGATGGGCCCTCTGGCCCTCGCCGACTTCATCGGGCTCGACACTTGCCTCGCCATCCTGGAAGTGCTGCACGATGGGCTCGGGGATCCGAAGTACCGGCCCTCGCCCCTGCTCAGGAAGTACGTGGCGGCGGGCTGGCTGGGCCGGAAGTCGGGGCGCGGGTTCTATACTTATTAGCATGTCCCTCACCCCGCTCACCGAACAGCAGCAGGAGATCCAGCGTCTCGCGCGCGACTTCGCCGCGTCCGAGATCGCGCCGCATGCTGCCCGGTGGGACCGCGACGCGCACTTTCCGCGCGACGTCGCCTGCCGGCTCGGCGAGCTCGGCTTCCTCGGCATGCTGATCCCCGAGGAGTACGACGGCCTCGGCCTCGATACCGTCTCGTACCTCCTCGCCCTGGAGGAGATCGCCGCCGCCGACGCCTCGATGGCGGTGCTGATGAGCGTGCACAACTCCCTGCCCACCCAGATGCTGCTCAACTTCGGCAGCGAGGCGCAGAAGGAGCGCTTCCTCAAGCCGATGGCGCGGGGGGAGAAGCTCGGCGCCTTCGCGCTCAGCGAGCCGGAGGCGGGGTCGGATGCATCGGCGCTCCGCTGCCAGGCCGAGCGCGACGGAGCCGGCTGGGTGTTGCATGGAACGAAGAGCTGGGTGACGACCGGCTCCGAG
>JAQBQC010000556.1 GCA_028287205.1 Gemmatimonadota bacterium | reverse complement strand
CGGGGCGATCGCGCGGAGCTCTGGATCAACGACAACTTTCCCCCGCCGCCCCGCCGCGGTCCGTTCGGACTCGCGGTGCTCGCGCGCGAGAAGCCCGGCGTGAGCGCCGCTCAGCGCGACGCGGCGCTCGCGCAAATCGCAGCCGGTGTTCGCGCGCAATTCCCCGGGGGACCCGATCGCTGGACGTTCGTCGAGCAGTCGATGAGCCAGCGCTTCAGCGGTCCGCTGCGCCCCGTTCTGCTGATGCTCATGGGCGCGGTGCTCGTCGTGCTGCTCATCGCGTGCGTGAACGTGACGAACCTGATGCTCGCGCGGGCGACGAGTCGCGAGGCCGAGATCGCCGTACGCACCGCGCTCGGCGCGAGCCGCGCGGCGCTCGTGCGCCAGCTCCTCATCGAAGGTGCGCTGCTCGCGCTCCTCGGCGGAGCGCTCGGCGTGCTCGTGGCGATGTGGGGCGTGCGCGTGCTCACCTCGATTGCACCCGAGAGCCTCTTCGTGCTGCGCGATTTCAAGACGGGCGTCGATGGACGCGTGCTCGCCCTTGCGGCACTCGCCACCATGGGCAGCGTGCTCCTCTTCGCCCTCGCTCCCGCGATTCTCGGCGCATCGGCGCGCGCGATCGGCGCGGTGCGCGAGGCCGTGCGCGGCGGCACCGATGCACCGTCGCGCCGCCGGCTGCGCAGCGCGCTCGTCGTCGCGGAGTTCGCGCTGTCGCTCGTGCTTCTCGTGGGAGCGGGGCTGCTCGTGCGCAGTCTCTCGAAGCTGCGCAGCGTCGACACAGGTGTGCGCGGCGACAGCGTCGTTACCGCCTCGATCGCGCTGCCGTCGATTCGCTACGCGAAGACGGCGCAGATCGCTGTGTTCCACGATCGGTTGCTCGCCGACCTGCGAACACGGCCCGGCATGGAAAAGGTGAGTGCGAGTGTCGGCCTCCCTCCGGATGTCTTCGGCTCGAGCTCGGATTTCTTCGTCACCCGTCGTCCTCCCGGGGAGGGCGAGTTCTCTCCGCTCGCCGACGTGCTCGCGGTGGACGGCGACTACTTCGCCGCGCTCGGAATCCCGCTGCTCTCCGGACGCATCTTCGACGAGCACGACAATTCCGACGCGCCGAACAGGGTGATCATCAGTGATGCGCTGGCGCGAAAGTATTTTCCGGGCACGAATCCCGTGGGCGAGCGGATCAACGTCGGCGGCACGGGCGATGACAACGCCTACACGGTCGTCGGCGTCGTCGGAAATGTGCGCTACGACGGCGTCGCGCAGGATCCGTCCGACGCGATCTACTTTCCCTTCGTGCAGGGAGGGATGGGTGCGACCCCGAGCTTCTCCGTCGTGGCGCGCACTCGCGCGAGCGCCGACGAGGTCGGACGCCTCGTTCGCGACGCCGTGCACCAGCTCGATCCGGAGCTCGCGGTGGCGAACGTGCGGACGGTGCACGAGCTGGTGGAAGAGAATGTCGCGGGCGACAAGTTCAGAACCACGCTGCTCGCCGTGTTCGCGACGCTGGCGCTCGTGCTCGCGGCAGTCGGCATCTACGGCGTGATGACCTACGCCGTGGGACGCCGCTCGCGAGAGATCGGGATTCGCCTCGCGCTCGGCGCGCGCGCCGGCGAGATCTACCGTCTCGTGCTGCGCGAGGGGCTCGGCGTCGCGGCGATCGGGATCGGGCTCGGGCTGCTCGCGTCCGCGGCCCTCACCCGAGCCGTCTCGAAGCTGCTGTTCGAGGTGAGCGCGACGGACGCGGCGACGTTCGTCGCGGTACCGGTGCTGCTGCTCGCAATCGCGGCGCTCGCGTGCTTCGTCCCTGCGCGGCGTGCGGCGCGAGTGGATCCGAGCGTCACGATGCGCACGGACTAGTCTCGGGCGCCGCTCGGGCGGGCACTAACACTGAGAAAAACGAATTAAACGAATTAAACGAATTAAACGGATTAAACGGATTAAACGGACAAAAACGAAGTAACTTCGGTTTGGACGTTTCCGTCACTGTCCGTTAGTGTCCGTTCAATCCGTATCAAATTGTTAGTGCCCGCATGGGCGCAATCGCGGACCACGTTCGCGACTGCCGCTCAGGCGGGCGCTAGCTTCGCCGCAGGCGATGCTCCTCGTCCAGCGTCAGCTCGCCGCTCGAATCGTCGTAGGTGAACAGCTCCGCGTAGCGCCCCCAGTCCACCGCCGTCTCGAACTGGCGCCTGGCCTCCTCGCTGCTGAAACTGTGCTCCAGCTCGTCGATGATGCGTTCCGCATCGAGCGTGTGCGTGGGCGTGGTCTCGAGGTCGCGCACGATGTGGTGGAGCAGAGCGATGTGGTCGAGCGCCTGCGCGCGAAAGATCGCCTTCTCCTCATCGAGCTCCGCGTCGGCGAAGCGAGTCCCGATCGGGGTGAGCACCACCTGTCGCTCCTGCAGCGCGCCGAATCCTAGGAGATCGATCGCCTCGACGATCGCGAGCAGATCCTCCGCGCGCATCTGCAGGTCGCGCGCGAGATCCTGCACCGCCGCATGGCCTCCGATGCCTCCGATGTACTGCACGAGTCCCGTCAGGTCATCGATGCTCACATCCGGAAGCACCTGATAGCGCCGCGCGCGCGTCGCCGCCGCGCGCCCGGGCCCGCGCGCAGCGATCGGCCGCGTGCGCCCTTGCAGGCTCTGCTCGACGATGGCCACGGCATCGTCTTCCGGATTCGTCATGATTCGGTAGATGAGATCCACGAGCCGCGCGCGCGTCGCACTCTTCTCGCTTCGATCGGACGGCGGGAGTCCCTTGAGCTCGACGCGAATGTGCCCGGGATTTGCGCCGAACACGAGGATGCGGTCCGCGAGCGATACCGCCTCATCGATGTTGTGCGTCACCATCACGACGGCCTTCGTCGGCATCGTCTTGGCGAGCCAGAGATCCTGCAGCTCCGTGCGCAGATTCTCCGCCGTCAACACATCGAGCGCGGAGAACGGCTCGTCCATGAACAGCACCTCCGGCTGCACGACGAGCGCGCGCGCAAAGCCCACTCGCTGCTTCATGCCACCCGACAGCTCCTTGGGAAAGGCCTCTTCGTATCCATCGAGTCCTATCAGATCGATTGCCTTCAGCGCGCGGCGGCGACGCTCATCGTCCGATACTTCCATGGAGAGCAGCCCGAGCTCCACGTTCTGGAGCACATCGAGCCAGGGAAACAGCGCGAAGCTCTGAAAGACGAGAGCAACGTTCGGATTCGTTCCCTCGAGCGGTGCTCCATGCACGAGCACCTCGCCGCCCGACGGCTCCATGAGCCCCGCGAGAATGCGCAGCAGCGTCGACTTTCCCGATCCCGATGGTCCGAGCAACGCGACGAACTCGCCTTCGTGCAGCTCGACCGACACGTGCTCCAGCACGGGGCGCCGATCGTCGCCGAAGTACTTCATCACGTCGCGCGCCGCCAGCAATGCGGTGCTCGTGCTCCACGTGGCGACGATCGTGTCTGCTTCGCTCATGCTCGTGTGCTCATTGTTGCATCCATCAGTCGAGGCGATAGCGCGCTTCGGCGAGCGCGTAGAGCCGCCGCCATACCAGCCGATTGGTCGCGATCACGATCGCGGCCATCACGATCGTCCCCGCGAGCAACAGTCGAAAGTCACTCCGCTCGGCCGCCTGCGCGATCAGTGAGCCGAGGCCGATCGTGCTCTCCTTGCGTCCCGCAAAGGTCACGTATTCCGACACGATGCTCGCGTTCCACGCCCCGCCAGTCGCCGTGATCATTCCCGTCACGAGATACGGAAAGATTGCCGGAAGCACGAGCGTCTTCCACCGGCGCCAGCCTGTGACACGATACGTCTTCGCGGCCTCGCGCAGATCCGAGGGGATGGCCATCGCGCCGGCGATCACGTTGAAGAGCACATACCACTGCGTACCAAGCAACATCAGCGCGACGGCAGCGATGTTGAGCCCGCCCGGCAGCGCGAGGAGCGCGAGCAGAAGTACCGGAAACACAGCCGTCGCCGGAACCGACGCGGTGATCTGCACCAACGGTTGCGCGCGACGGGCCCAGCGCGGATTCGTTCCGATTGCGACCCCCGCGGGAATCGTCCACGCCGCGGCGAGCACGAGCGCGATCGTCGTGCGCAAGAAGGTCGCGCCCGCGCTCATCGCGACCAGACGCCAATCGCTCCACGCCATCCCCGCGAGCGCGCGGATGGTCGCGACCGCGCCCCAGATCGCGAGCGCCACCAACAGCACCATGGGCGCCCATCGCACCAGAAGCGAACGCGCATCGCGCCGCGGCGCGCGCATGCGGCGCTCGGATTGCCTGGCGGAGCCGAGCTTGCGATCGAGCGCGCGCGCGAGCGGTCGCGTCGCGTGCGCGCTCACCCACTCGACCATCGCGGAGCCACGCAGCGCATCGAGCAGGCGCGAGTGCGGAGCGTCGCCACCCGACTGCTCGAGCTTGAAGCGATCCGACCATGCGACGAGTGGACGCCAGATCAGCTGATCGAGCAGCACGATGACGAAGATCAGCGTCGCAAGGCCAAGTACGAGGGCGCGCGTGTCGCCCGCGTCTGCCGCCGCCGCGAGGTACGACCCGAGGCCCGGGAGCCGAAGGTTGCTCGAGCCGAGCGTGAACTGCTCGGATGCCATGAGAAAGAACCACCCGCCCGCCCAGCTCATCATGCTGTTGGCGATGAGGGAGATCGCGCCGAAGGGCAGCTCGAGACGCGTGAACCGTCGCCAGAACCCGAGCCGGTACACCGCCGCGGCCTCGCTCAGCTCGCGCGGAATCGTGAGCAGCGACTGATGAAAGCTGAACGCCAGATTCCACGCCTGGCTCGTGAAGATGAGGATGACCGCGGCGATCTCGAGCCCAAGCGTGCGTCCCGGGAACAGCGCCGCGAGGCCGAGCACCACGCCGGGCATGAACGAAAGAATCGGAATACTCTGCAGAATGTCGAGCAGCGGAAGCATCAGCCGCTCGGCCGCGCGGCTCCCCGCGGCGATGCGCGCATAGGCGATACTGAACGCGAGGGAGAGCACGTACGCGATCGTCATCCGCAGCGTCGACAGTCCCGCGTAGTAGGGGAGCAGCCGAGCGGAGAGGCTCACCTGAACGTTGGGCGAGAGCGGCGCGCGCCACTCGGCCGCGGCGCGCATGATCCCGTACGCCACTGCCGCGACGACGCAGAGCATCAGGGCGTCGACCCAGCGCGGTGTGGGCGGCACGCGCGGCGGCTCGCTCGGCTCGCCGCTCGAGATCGGCGCCCGCACGGGAATGATCGGCTGTGCCATGGCGCGCGCGTGAAGTGGGAACGATGCTGGCGGCGGCGCGGACCATCAGGCGTTCCACGCGCGATCCATAAGTTAGCAGTTAGCCGTGCGCGATCGGAGGTGGAAGTGCCTCAGGGAGCACGATTTGGGTGTCGCGACGTCGAGCAGCGAGCGGCATCATTGCAGAGCAACGGCGAGCGCCGCAGCTATCGGCCAGTCAGGGCGATTTAGCGGCCAACCCTGCGCGGCGTCGTCGGTTACCCGCAGCGCTTTCAGGCGTCGTCTGGGGGTAGCCCAGCGGCTCGGTCGCAGGCTCTTGCGACGCGTTCCCTCGTGAGCGCGACGGCCAGGTCCTGCGGTTGGGTTTCTTCCCTTGTGAACACAGGATTGTTTACACATGCGCAACGTACCGTTCCGTCGTGGCGGTTTGCTCGCGGCGCTTCTCGTTTCGGCGCTCGCTTCAG
>JAQBQC010000539.1 GCA_028287205.1 Gemmatimonadota bacterium | reverse complement strand
GGGCGAGCTGGTTGGGGCGCTTCGAGATTTGATCGAGGACACGAAGGCGTACATGCGCCGCAAGTCGGATTTCGAGCGCGCGCAGACGCGCCAGTTCGTCGCGACGCGACGCGATCTCGAGGCGATGATTCCGGTCGTCGAGGGACGCGAGCCGTTGACGATCATCGCCGACCAGGCCGCAGAGATTCGCGAAGCGCTGAGCATTGCGAAGGACTACGGCATCAAGGTCGTGATCTTGGGTGGCGCCGAGGCATGGACGATGGCGGACAGGATCGCGGCGGCGAAGGTGCCCGTGCTCACCGGAGCGATGAACAACATCCCTGGGAGCTTCTCGACGTTAGGGACGCGACAGGAGAATGCGGCGATGCTGCGCAAGGCGGGCGTGCAGGTCGGGATCATCGGCAATGCGGGCGGCGGCGACGAGGAGCTGTTCAACATCCGCAATCTGCGCTACGAGGCCGGCAATGCCGTCGCGTATGGCATGACGTGGGACGATGCGCTGCGCGCAGTGACGCTGGCGCCCGCGGAGATCTATGGGGTGGCGGACAAGGTGGGATCGCTCAAGGCGGGCACCGAGGGGAACGTCGTGATCTGGAGCGGCGATCCGTTCGAGCTCTCGACGCGAGCGGAGCAGGTGTTCGTGCGCGGCAAGAAGATCGACGCGCCGTCCCGCCAGGACATGCTGGCGAAGCGCTACAAGACCTTGCCACCAAAGTACAACTCGCAGTGAGGGACTACTGACGTGAGAGTTATGGAACGGCCGGCGCGTACGATGCGCCGGCCGTTTTCACGTCTATGATAAGATGGTTCTAACGGCACTTTGACCGGACGCAAAGGCGATTCGGATTAGGTGTTGCTTAACCATACAGCGGTGCGTTTGGTGTGTGAAGGCGCAGCCATTCCGACTGCAATCCACCACCGAGGGCCCCCGTGCGCACTCCAAGTCGCTTCGCTCTATCGCTCCTCTGCGGCGCCATCGCAATGTCGCTCGCTAACTGCTCAGCCGATGCTCCGACGTCCGCCTCTTCAGCTCCTACGTTCTCGCTTTCTCGTGTCGGCGCGCGTCACGACCTCCTGAGCTGCCCCGGCGGCGACAATGGAGCCGTGTCTCGCGCGACGATCGGACCGAACGGCGGCCGGTTGTCGCTCGGCGGCTTCGTCATGGTCGTTCCGAAGGGCGCGGTGCTCGACACCACGACGTTCGTGATGCGCGTGCCCGAGGCGAAGGTGCTCACGGTGAAGATCCGCGCCCGCGATGAGCAGCACTACGTCTTCGCGAAGCCCGTGACGATCACACTCGACTACTCGCGCTGCCGCAACCTGCCGGCGGATCCCACGGCCTGGTACGTGGACGAAAGCACCAACGCCGAGCTGGAGCAGATGCCTGGCTTCAACAACGCGTCCGATTCGTCGTTCACGCTGCAGACGGGACATCTCTCCGGGTACGCGCTCGCGAACTAGGCTTTCCCGAGTCGCTCCTCCAGCTTGACGACCTCGAGCTGCGCGCCAATTGAGCGCGCAGTCTCGAGTGCACTGCTCCACCACTCGCGCGCCGCGCTCTCGCGATCGCTCAGCTTTTCGAGATCGCCCAGCAGCCGCTCGCATTCCACGCGCCGCCAGCCGTTGCCCGTCGACGTGAAGTGCGCGAGCGCGGCTCTCGCCATCGACTCCGCGCGCGCGAGCTCACCGGTGCCGCCCAGCGCCTCCGCCACATTCATCGTCGCGAGCGCGAGAAGATTTGGATCTTCCGCCTTCTTCGCGCTCGACACGGCCTGCTGGAGGAGATCGGCGGCAAGCACGTAGTTGCCATGGTCGAGCGCCGCGCGCCCATAGTTGTTGTGCGCGAACGCGACGCCGCGCTGGTAGCCTGCGGCCTGAAAGCGCTGCACCGATTCCATGAAGTGCTTGCGCGAGAGCTCCCAGTCGCCACGCTCCGCGGCTATCGCGCCCAGGTTGTGAATGGCGAGCCCCGTGATGCGGTGATCCTCGGTGAGCGATGCGACCTTCTCGAGCTCGGGAATCGCATCCTCGTACGCCCCTCGCGCGACGTGCACCCACGCTACGGCGATGAGTGCCTCCGCCTGTTGGTCCTTCAATGCCGCGCCCTCGGCCGTCGTCGCAGCGCGCTGCGCGAGATCGAGACTCAGCTCCCACTCCGAGCGCGCGTGATGCAGATACGCCTGGCGCCGGAGGACCTCGCTCGCCAGCCACGGATCGGCGCCCGCGAGCGCCTCCGCCGCGCGATAGTGCACGAGCGCGTCGTCCACTTCCCCCTGCCGCTCGTGAATGACGGCAGCATCCAGCTCATCGTACGGATCCACTCGCGGTTGCGCGTCCGGTAAGAGTTGAATCACAATGCGCTGCGCGCATCGGATGCGCAACGCGCTGGAGTCGCGAGCTGCGCCTGACGCGCGCGTATACCCGAGCTCGCGCAGCACATTCGTGTTGGCGCGCGCTACCACAGAAAAAAAAGCCTCGCGCCGAAAACGGAGCGAGGCTTGAACGTGCTGCTGTGGGGCGATCCACGGTTACGCGGCGGGTGCGTTCTCGCTCGCGACGGGATAGACGCTGACCTTGTAGCGCGCCTTGCTCTTGTGCTCGAACTTCACGACGCCCTCGATGAGCGCGTAGATCGTGTAGTCGGAGCCGAGTCCGACGTT
>JAQBQC010000501.1 GCA_028287205.1 Gemmatimonadota bacterium | reverse complement strand
GCCCGGACGTGACTTCGGCCATGGATTCCCTGGAGCGTCGTGCACAGAGGTGTGTGACGCAAAATAACGGGAAGGACGGAAGTCGCGCCAGAGCGCGGCGTGCCAAAACGTCTATGAAACGCGGGTGGTGCCGCGAGTCTGATTAGTGGCTACGAAGGGCGTAAATCGCGCTCGACCCACGCGCGAAGGGCGGACGCGGTATCCGTCACGCGCTGATGCAGCTCGAGGTCCTCGTTGAGCAGCTCCCAGTTCCAGACCTTCACCGTTCCCGCGACCGCAACGAACTTCGCGGGCTCGGCACCGAGCGCGAAGACCAGCGCGGCGGCCGGATCCGCATCCGCGGTGCCCGCGAGCGCGCTGAGATCGAACGCCGCGAGATCGGCCTCCTTCCCGACCTCGAGCGAGCCGACGCGATCCTGAAGCTCGAGGGCGCGCGCGCCGCCGAGCGTCGCGAGCTCGAGCGCGCGTGGCGCGGCGAGCGCATCAAAGCGCGAGTTGCGCACGCGCTGCGCGAGCACCGCCGCGCGCGATTCCTCGAGCAAGTGCATCCGGTTGTTCGCGGCCATCGAGTCGGAGCCGAGCCCCACGGCGATGCCGGCGTCGAGCATCTCGAGCACGGGTGCAACGCCGTGGCCGAGCTTCGCATTGGAGATCGGACAGTGCGCAACCGTGCTCCCGCTGCCGGCGATTGCCGCGATGTCGGTGTCGGTCACGCGCACGCAGTGGATGAGCAGCGGGCGCGCATCGAGCACGCCGAGCCTGGCGAGGAGCGCGATCGGCGAGGAGGCTCGCGGCGCGACGGAGAAGCCGCGCGCGCGCAGTGCGTCCGCGAATGCGCCCTCGCCCTCGCACACGAACCGATGCTCTGCCTCGCTCTCCGCAATGTGCACGGCGATGCGACGGCCCGAGCGCGCAACGAGCGCGAAGAGGGGATCCGAGACGGTGTACGGCGCGTGCGGGGACACGCCGACCTGCTGGAGCTCGGTCTCGAACGCATCGTGCAGCGCGAGCTTCTCCGCGAGTCGCGCAGCGGCCTCGCGCACGGCAGCGGGATCCGCCGAGGGCGAAAAGACTTCCTGGTACATGATGCCGCGCACGCCACGCTCGCGCATCGCTTGGAGCACCACGCCGGAATCACAGGTGTCCGCGTAGCTCGTGATTCCCGCGCGCACGCCCTCCGCGATTCCCCAGCGCGCGGAATCGAGGAAGCGCTCGGGAGTCATCACCGCGACCTTCGCGCCCTGCAGCCGCGCGATCCATTCGCGAAACGACAAGTCCTCGAGCAGCCCGCGAAAGACGGTGAGCTCGAGATGCGTGTGTGCGTTGATGAGCCCTGGAATGAGCGCGCAGTCCCCGAGGTCGCGATCTTCGCCATCGGGAGCATCGGCGCGCGGGCCGACGTAGACGATTCGACCGCCGAGCTCGACCACCGTGCCGTCCCGAATCGGCGGCGACGAGATCGGGAGCACCCAGCGGGCGTGGTAGCGGATCACCGCGAGGCGCGCGTCCCGTGCACGTACGGATCGAAGAGCGCGCTTTCCTCGGCGCCAACGCGCATTGCCATCTCGAACGGGAACGCGAGATCGCCCACCTGCGCGCCCGTGTGTCCGTCGGATCCGAGCGAGAGCTGCACGCCGCGCTCGTGCGCGCGCTTCACGAGCCGCTCGTGCGGGCGGTAGCGATTGGAGATCTCGAAGGCGATGTCCGCGCGAAAGAGCGCGTCCACGAGCCGCTCCTCGAGCGCATCGCTCCACAGCTCATCGACGGGAAGATTGCGAAGTGGAAGCGGGAGCAGCGTGGGATGCGCGAGAATGTCCACCGGCATCTCCGCCGCAAGTCGCTCGAGATCGTCGAGGTGGTGCGCCATGTACGCAGCAGGCGTGAGCTCATCGGGGAGCGCCCGATGGAACATCGAGAGCGGATGGGTCGCGCCCGGAATGCGCACGGCGTGCAGGGAGCCCAGGCGGTGCGTGAAGCGGGCCGCGAGCTCATCGGGCAGCTCGCGCCAGAGGGGATCGTGCCAGCAGAACTCACCGCCGCGCGCGACATCGTGCGGCTCGAGCGCATCGAGGTATGCACGCACTCCCTCGATCGACTTCACCGAGAGCGAGACGTCGGTGGACAGGTGATCCGCGACGCTCGGCCGCACGCCGCGCGCGCGAACCGCTTCGATGAGCTCCTCGATCGACAGCGCGCCATCCGACATCGTGGTGTGCGCATGACAGTCGATCGGAGTCCATCCAGTCACGGCTTGGACGGGTGGAAGGGATCGAACTGCGTGCGCACCGTGTCTCGCGACGGAGTTGACGGCGTGGGCACGGGTGCCGCGTGCGGGCGCACCGTATTCGGGTCGATCGGCTGCCCGAATGGTGCCGGCGGCGGAGCCGGACGCGTGGAATCGACGGCTGCGCCGAACTGTCCCGCGCACTGCTGCACCGGCTCCGTGCCTTCGATGTAGAACTCGTTGACGACATCGGAGTCGGGACAGAAGGGACTGCGCAACAAGCCGGTGAGCTTGTCGACTTCGCGCACCACGAGCCCATCGGGACGCGGCCAGTCAGGGGGCGACGGGCGGCGCTGATAGATCTCGGACATGTACGATGTCCACGCGGGCGCGACGAGCCGTCCGCCCTGCGCGTTCGACTGGATCTTCTGCGGACGATCGAAGCCCATCCAGATTCCCGTCACCAGATCTGGCGTGTAGCCGATGAACCAGACGTCGGTGCCATCGTTCGTCGTTCCCGTTTTTCCGGCGGCGGGAATGTGAAAGCCGGATGCCCATACGCCGGCCGCGCTTCCGCGTCGCACGACGTCCTTCATCATG
>JAQBQC010000456.1 GCA_028287205.1 Gemmatimonadota bacterium | reverse complement strand
GCGACGACCCCGAGGTCGCGATGGATGCGAAGGTCGCCGAGTATCGCGAGCAGTTCGCGCATCCCTACATCGCGGCGTCGCGCGGCTATGTCGACGACATCATCGATCCCCGTGACACGCGCCCGCGACTCATCGATGCGCTCGAGACCATGCGCGCCAAGCGCGACACGAACCCACCGCGCAAGCACGGGAACATCCCCCTCTGATGCCGCGCCCAAGCAGCACTCTCAGGCTGGGTGATCGAGTGCCGCCGCTGCTCCTCCGGGATGCGATCTCCGACAGCACCTTCGATCTCGATTCGCTGCTCGCGGGTTATCGCGGATTGCTGCTCGTGTTTCACCGAGGCATGTGGTGCCCGAGTTGTCGCCGGCAGCTCACGGAGCTCGAGGAGTCGCTTCCGACGCTCGAGGCCGCGGGAATTCGCGTGGCAGCCGTGCTCGCGCAGGCGTGGTATCGCGTTCGCGTGTCGCTCGAAAAGCTCGGCGAGCCGTATCGCTTTCCCATTCTGTGCGATGGCGATCGCAAAGTCGTGAAGGCCTACGGCGTGTGGCACCCGCTCGGCATCGACGCGTTCAACAGCGCACACCCCGCGTCCTTTCTCATCGATGCCGCCCACGTGCTCCGCTACAGCTTCGTGGGCAGTACGCAATTCCAGCGCGCACCTATGGGCGCCATCCTCACCGTCGCCGAACGCGAGCTGCGTGTTCAATAAGGTCCTCATCGCGAATCGCGGTGAGATTGCGCTGCGCATCGTACGCGCATGCAGAGAGCTCGGCGTCGGCTCGGTGGCGGTGTTCAGCGATGCGGATGCATCGGCGCCTCACGCGCGCGAGGCTGACGAGGCGGTGAACATTGGCGCCGCTCCCTCGCGCGAGAGCTATCTGCGGGCGGACAAGCTCATCGATGCGGCCCGGCGCACTGGCGCGGAGGCGATCCATCCCGGTTACGGCTTTCTTTCCGAGCGCGAGCACTTCGCGCGCGAGGTGACGGAGGCGGGCCTCGTGTTCATAGGCCCACCCGCGTCGGCGATCGCTGCCGTCGGCAGCAAGACCGCTGCGCGCGCGCTCGCGGCGACGGCGAACGTGCCCGTCGTGCCCGGCACCACGGATTCGCTGCGCGATGCGAAGGAGGCCGCGGAGGTCGCCGAGCGGCTCGGCTATCCCGTGCTGCTCAAGGCAGCCGCGGGCGGCGGAGGGAAGGGAATGCGCGTGGTGCGCGCCGCGCCAGAGCTCGCGCCCGCGCTCGAGAGCGCCAGGCGCGAGGCGATGACATCGTTCGGCGACGACGCCGTGTACGTCGAGAAGTACATCGCGGGGCCGCGTCACGTCGAGATCCAGGTGCTGGGCGATCACCACGGCACGATGCACTCCCTCGGCGAGCGCGAGTGCTCGATCCAGCGGCGCCATCAGAAGATGATCGAGGAGGCGCCGAGTGTGGCGGTGGCGCCGAAGCTGCGGAAAGCGATGGGAGACACCGCCGTGCGAATGGCGCGGGCGGCGGGATACGTGAATGCGGGGACGTGCGAGTTTCTGCTCGACGCGAATGGCGATTTCTATTTCCTCGAGATGAACACGAGACTCCAGGTCGAGCACCCGGTGACCGAGCTCGTGTCGGGACTCGATCTCGTGCAGTGGCAGATTCGCATCGCCGCGGGTGAGCGCCTGCCAACCGCGCCGATGATGACGGAGCCGCGCGGATGGGCGATCGAGTGCCGCATCACGAGCGAAGATGCGGGCAACGACTTTCTTCCCTCCACCGGAATCATCTCGTTCCTTCGCGTGCCGGGGGGACCGGGCGTGCGATGGGATGGCGGCGTGGGCGCCGGCAGCGAGATCGGCCTGCACTACGATCCGCTGCTCGGGAAGCTCATCGCCTGGGCGGACACTCGCGAAGCGGCGATCGCGCGCATGCGCCGTGCGCTGCTCGAGCTCACGATCGTGGGCGTGGAGACGTCGCGCGATTTTCATCTGCGCGTGATGGACGACCCCGAATTCCAGACGGGCGCGATCGACATTCAGTGGCTCGAGCGCCGGCTGCCGTCGCTCACCGCTGGCGCCGGGACGCCGGACGGCGAGATCGCGGTCGCGATCGCGGCGGCGCTGCTCGCCGAGAGCGAGCGCGCGGGACGACTCGCTCCCGCCGCTTCGAGCACCTTGCGCGGCGGCGACGCCGACGCGTGGCGCATCGCCGGCCTGCGCGATGGACTGAGACGACGCTGATGGCAGCCATCACCGTCACCGTTGATTCGATCGCCGCGGGTGGCGACGGCGTCGCGCGCGCGGAGGGATTCGTCGTCTTCGTTCCACGCTCTGCGCCCGGTGACGTGGGTGTAGTCGACATCGCCATGCGCGGCTCGTTCGCGCGCGCGCCTTTCGCGCGCCTCGTGAGCGGCTCGCCGAGCCGCGTCGATCCGCCGTGTCCCCACTATACCATGGATCGCTGCGGTGGCTGCCAGCTCCAGCACCTGGACTATCACGCGCAGCTCGATGCGAAGGGCGGGATCATCCGCGACTCGATCGTGCGCATCGGCAAGCGCGAGCTCGAGGCGCCGCACGTCGAGCCGAGCGAGCGGCAGTGGCGCTATCGGCGCAAGCTCACGCTCGCAATGCAGCGGCAGGGAACGCGCTGGATCGCCGGACTCCATCCCTACGATTCGCCGCGGAAGATCTTCGCGTTGAACGATTGCCCGATCACGGACGAGCGCGTCGTCGAGATCTGGAAGACGATCATGACGGCGCAGTCGCTGCTGCCGATCGCCTCCACGCTGCGCGGCGCCGTGCGCATCGATGACACCGGTGCGACGTTCGTGCTCGAGGGCGGCGACGTGTGGCCCGAGGCGCCGCGCTTTTTCGATGCCGTGCCGTCGCTCATGACGCTCTGGTGGATCCCGGAGAAGAAGCGCCGGCGAATGATGCAGCAGCGCGGCAGCGCGAACGCACTCGGCGCCTCGTTCGTGCAGGTGAACGCGCCCGTGGCCGCGCGCATGCACGAGTACGTGCTCGCGCGTGTGTTGTCGCACAAGCCGGAGAGCGTCGTCGATGGCTATTCCGGCTCCGGCGAGCTCGCGATGGCGCTTGCGGGCGCCGGCGTGCGCGTCGCCGCGATCGAGCTCGACTCCGATGCGTCATCGCACGCCGCGATGCGGCTCCCGGCCGGATCGAAGGCGATCTCGGCGAAGGTGGAGGAGGTGCTCCCCTCGCTGCTGCCCGCGGACGTCGTGGTGCTCAACCCGCCGCGCACCGGCGTCGATGGGCGCGTCACCGAGCAGCTCGAGCAGTGCGAGCCTGCACCGCGCGCGATCGTGTACGTGAGCTGCAACCCGGCCACACTCGCGCGCGACCTCGCGCGCATGCCGCGCTATCGCATCGCGACGCTCCGCGCCTACGACATGTTTCCGCAGACGGCGCACGTCGAGACCGTGTGCGAGCTCGTTCCGATGTCGGCATGATCTACGTCGTCGAGGTCAACGGCCGGCGCATCAACGTCGACGTCCGTGACGGCGAGGCAATAGTTGACGGCGTCAAGTATTCGGTGTCCATGCATGCGGTGGCCGGAACGCCGGTGCGCATTGTCGGCGTGAACGACGAAGTGCATCGCACGGTGCTCCGCGAGCGCGTGGCGCGCGGACGCTATCGACTCTGGCTGGACGGGCACCGCTACGATACCGAGGCGCTGGACAGCCGCGCGCGCGCCATCCGCGACATGCAGGCGTCCGTCGCCAAGCCCGCCGGGCCCGCGCCGCTGCGCGCGCCCATGCCAGGGCTCATCGTGCAGCTCCGCGTGCAGGTGGGCGACACGGTGCATGCCGGTGCGGGGCTCGTGGTGATGGAAGCGATGAAGATGGAGAACGAGCTGCGCGCGCCGGCGGCGGGAAAGGTGCGCGCGGTGCACGTTGTCGTGGGTGCGGCGGTGGAGAAGGGCGCGCTCCTCGTGGAGCTCGAGTAGCGTCAGCGCGTTTCGGTCGAGTCTCGCAGCAGCCGCCCGAATCCCACTTCGCCAGCGAGTCTCGCGAGCGACCATCGTCCTTCGCTGCCGTCCAGTGGAAGCGCGAAGTTGAGGTTGTTGTCGATCACGCCCGGATTCAGATCGACGCGGAGCACCTTCCCCTCGATGTCCCACCGCATCACCTGCTTGCGCGTCGCCACCGCCGTCGTGAGCGCATCGGGGAGGTAGCCCAGCACCGCGCCCTCGCCGCTGTTGTCCTCGCAGCGGCGATGGTTCAGGATGCTGTGGAGGTTGATGGTGATCGGATAGGACTTTCCCTTGAGCTTCTGCGCGTCCATTCCGGCCCGGGGAGTCACGGTGTCGACCACCAGCACGACGTGCTGCACCACCGAATATCCGCCGCACAGGTCGGCCAGCCGTTCGCTCACGGGACGGCTGCAGGCGGCAATTCCAACTAGGGGGGCGAGGGCCGCCAGAACGACAGTTCTCACATGCGTTGACAACGGCTAACTCCTTTCGTAGCTTAAGAGTCTGTCCCAAACGCCTAGTTGGCCGCTACGCTCCCATTCGGAGCGCTGGCCGCCTGCATGCCATTTTCGACGCACATGAGATCAACTTACACCGCTACACCGAGCGACATCGAGCACCGCTGGTACATCGTCGACGCCGAAGGGATGGTGCTCGG
>JAQBQC010000415.1 GCA_028287205.1 Gemmatimonadota bacterium | reverse complement strand
TCACTCCTCGAGCGATCGAGCTTCTCGTCGATCTTCTCCTCGGCCTTCCCGACATTCTTCTGGATTTTTCCCTCGGCCTGCTGAGCGCGCCCCTTCAGGTGCTCGCTCGGATTATCGAGCGCGTCGCCCACGTCGCCGCGGACCTTGCCGACCGTCTCCTTCACGGTGCCCTTGATCTCGTTGGCCATGCCCTTGTCGGCCATGTTGTTGTTCTTGTCCATGCAACACCTCATACGGTAAGACGTTTGCGTCCGGCTGCCCATGTCGAGGGCGAACCGTTGAGCCCTTCATCGGCAATCCACATGCCGAACGTTGAACGCGTCTGGAGGCACGTAACTTTGATCCCGACAGAGGCTTGAGCGAGATCGCAAGGGCTCGCCAAGGATGCGCCCGGAGCGCAACTTTCGGATGGCGCTCTGTTGCCCGCTACACTACGGCGGGCGCGCACTGCGAACGCCAACTCTCCTACGTTCCTCATGCCTCGATTGTCGTACTCTCGTAGCGCACAATTGAAAGGGATCGCGCTCGTATTCTCGCTCCTGCTCGCCTCAGCCTGCGCCAGCGGGCACGGCGCACAGAGAAGCAGGACCGTCGGTGCGGAATCCGGCATCGACGACTACACCCAGCAGATGCTGTTCAAGCGATACACGGACATCGACTTCCAGCTTCAGCTCGGCGGAGAGATGCTCGTGCGCAAGGTGCAGTACGCGGGCGCGGATGACATGATCATCCCTGCGTATGTGTTCATGCCTCGCGATACGACGCGGAAGCATCCCGCGATCATCATGATTCACGGCGGCGTGCATGGCGACTTCGAGCCGCTGTACGTGCCCCAGGTGCGCTCGCTCGTGGCGCGTGGCTACATCGTGGTCGCACCCGAGTACCGCGGCAGCACCGGCTACGGGCGCGAGCACTACGACGCGCTCGACTACGGCGGGAAGGAAGTCGAGGATTGCATTCGCGCGCACGACTATCTCGCCGAGTACGTGTCATGGGCCGATCTCGACCGCCTGGGAATCATGGGTTGGAGCCACGGTGGCTTCATCACACTTCACGCGATCTTCCGCCGGCCGGAGCTGTTCAAGGTCGCCGTCGCGCACGTTCCGGTGGCAGACCTGCCGACGCGCATGAAGATGCATTCGGCGGGCTACCGCCAGACCTTCGCATCGCAGAAGGGATACGCCGGCACATTCGAGCAGAATCCGAAGCCGTACCTCGATCGCTCGCCGATGACGCACGCGCGCGAGCTCAAGGTGCCGCTGCTCGTGCACGCGGCGGACAACGATCAGGACGTGTTCATTCCGGAGAACCACAGCCTGCGCGATTCGATGCATGTCGCCGGAAAGGACAGCGCCGGATTGTACACCTACAAGGAGTGGCACAACCCGCCGGGCGGCCACGAGTTTTCGCGTGTCGATACCAAGCAGGCGCATGAGAGCTGGTCCGAGACCGTAGCGTTTCTCGATGCGCGGCTGCACCCGGAGCGATAAATCTCTCCCCTTCGAAGCTCCGCGCGCTTCTTGCACGCTCGCCCCGCGTGACCGCCACCTTCCCAGCCGCCCGAGAGCGGCCGACTCTCGAGCCGAATCCATCGGGAAAGCGACTCGGTCTGCTGTCGCTCACGGCGCTTGGGGTCGTCTTCGGCGACATCGGGACGAGTCCGCTCTACGCCATGAAGCAGTGCTTCCGCGTCGAGGCCGGCGGCCCTGCGGGAGCGAGCGTACCTCCGACTCCCGACAACGTGTTCGGGGTGCTCTCGCTGATCGTGTGGGCGCTGACGATGGTCGTCACCGTCAAATACATCTTCTTCATCATGCGCGCGGACAACGATGGGGAGGGCGGCATCCTCGCGCTCCTCGCGCTGATCCAGCAGCGCCTGCATCGCGACAACGATTCCGTGCGCCTCATGGTGCTCGGCGCTCTTGGCCTGTTCGGTGCCGCGCTGCTGTACGGCGACGGCGTGATCACGCCCGCGGTTTCGGTGTTGGGCGCGGTCGAGGGTATCGACGTAGCTACGCCTGCGCTTCGGCACCTCGTCGTTCCCATCAGTGTCGTCGTGCTCTTCATTCTCTTTCTCTTTCAGCGTGGCGGCACCACGAAGATTGGGCGGGTGTTCGGCCCGGTCATGTTGCTCTGGTTTGGAACCATCGCGCTGTTCGGCGCACTCGAGATCGCCAAGGAGCCGTCGATCCTGAAGGCCGTGAACCCGTGGTACGCCGTTCAGTTTTTCGTCAACCACGGCTGGCACGGCATCTTCATTCTCGGCTCCGTCGTGCTCGCTGTAACTGGAGCCGAAGCGCTCTATGCGGACATGGGCCATTTCGGACGGCTGCCCATCCGGCTCGCGTGGGCCGTGTACGTGTTCCCCTCGCTGCTCCTCAACTATTTCGGACAGGGTGCGCTGCTTCAGCGCGACCCGACGGCTTCGTTCAATCCGTTCTACCGCCTCATTCCGGGCGATCTGATCTGGCCGATGCTCGTTCTCGCTACTGCCGCCGCGGTGATCGCATCGCAGGCGCTCATCTCCGGCGCGTTCTCGCTCACGCATCAGGCGATGCAGCTCGGATATTCGCCGAGGCTGACTGTGACGCACACGTCGAAGCTCGAGGCTGGGCAGATCTTCATTCCTCAGGTGAATCGCGCGCTGATGGTCGGCAGCATCGCACTCGTCATCTTCTTCAAGTCGTCGAGCGCGCTCGCGTCGGCCTACGGCATTGCCGTCACGGGCACGATGGTGATCACGACGATTCTGTTCACGCAGATCGCGCGTCGTCACTGGGGATGGTCGCGCTTCAAGGCGTCCGTGTTCCTCGCGGTCTTTCTCACGATCGATGGCGCGTTCCTGATCGCGAACGTGATCAAGATCGAATCCGGCGGATGGTTCCCGCTCGCGGCCGCGCTCGGGGTGTATCTGATGATGACGACGTGGAATCACGGGCGCCGCGCACTGCACACGCTGCTGCGCGAGGGAAGTCTTCCGATCTCACTCTTTCTCGATGACGTGAAGCGCCGGCAGCCGCCCCGCGTGCCCGGCACCGCGGTGTTCATGACATCGGACGAGAGTGGCGCACCGGTGGTGCTGCTGCACCATCTCAAGCACAACAAGGTACTGCACGACCAGGTGATCCTGCTCTCCGTGGTCACCGACGATGTGCCCGAAGTGCCGGCGCAGGATCGGGTGAACGTCGAGCCGCTGGGTGAAGGCTTCTATCGCGTGATCGCGCGCTATGGATTCATGCAGCAGCCGAATGTGCCGTCGATCTTTCCGCAATGCGCGCCACTCGGTGTGAAGCTGCGCCCCGCGGACACCTCCTACTTCCTCGGCCGCGAGCAGCTCATTCCGACGGGGCGCTCGAAGATGTCGCGGTGGCGGAAAAAGCTCTTCGTCATCATGTCGCGCAACGCGCAATCGGCGACGCAGTTCTTCGGGCTTCCACCCAACCGGGTGGTCGAGCTCGGCGCGCAGATCGAGTTTTGATGCGGGCGCGCGCCGTCGCCTGTGCGGCGATCGCGCTCGTTGTCTGCTCGAGAGTTGCACGCGCACAGGAACCGGACAGGTCGACGACGCCGGTAGATCCGCATGCCGCGCAACCCGAGCGCCCCACCGTGGCGACGCATGCCGGCACCATCGCGCCGGGTTGGGTTGAGCTCGAGACGGGCATGGAGCGCGACAACCTGCATGGTGCGCACGCGTTCCTCACACCAACGGTGCTCAAGCTGGGTATTGCACCACGCGTGCAGCTCGAGCTCGCGAGCTCGTTCGTGCACTTTTCCGGCAACGCGCCCGACTAGCGCCGCGCTCAAGTGGCGCATGCTCGAGAAGGCGCCGGTGATCGGGAACTTTGCGGTGCAGTCGTCGCTCAAGCTTCCATCCGGATCGGCGCTGCACGGGACCGGAACGGGGACCACTGATGTGGGGTTGCTGCTCATCTCGAGTCACGACCTCGGCGATTACGCGCTGGATATCAATGCGGGCTATACGCGCCGCAGTGGCGACGGCAGCCAGGCGCCGAAGGATGCGACGGTGTGGAGCGTGTCCGGCGGAGGACCGGTCTACGAGTCGCTCGGATGGGTGGCCGAGCTGTTCGGCTTTCCGCGCACGACCGGACCGGCGGGCCAGGATGGAACCGTTGCGTTTCTCACCGGCCCCACCTTCGTTGTCGAGAAGTGGCTCGTCCTCGACTTGGGCGCGATCATTCCGCTCGCCGGGCCACAGCCCCACGCGTTCTACGCGGGGCTCACCTGGAATATCGGGAAGCTGTAGCGGTCTCGCGAATATCGCGTCCACGTCGCAGAAAAATTGTCTCCGTCCGCGAGGGGCCGTGAGCGGGCATACACCTCGGCAACGCCGCCGGCGAGCATTGGTGTAGCCCGACGGTCGCCCGGGCCGCTCCAATCCCTGCTAAATTTCATTCATGGCAACGATCAACGTCGGCACGAACGCGCCCGATCTCGACACCTTCGAGCATCACTGGCAGGACGAGGCGGACGCCGCGTTTCTCTATCGCATCCTCGCCAAGGCCGAGGAAGATGCGGCGAAGAGCGACATCTATCGGCGTCTCGCTGAGGTCGAAGACCGGCACCTCGAGATCTGGGGGAAGCTGCTCTCCGACGGCGGGCGGCCGCCCAAGCGATTCAAGCCGAGTGGCCGCGCGCGGCTCTTCGCGCTACTCGGCAAATGGTTCGGGCCCAAGTTCTTGCTCCCCATGTTGCTTGCCGAAGAGGGGCGAGAGGTGCGGGGGTATCTCACGATGCATCGCGCCACACCGGAGGGAGTCGCGGGGCGCGGCGAGGCGCTGCTGCTCGCGCGCGAGTCCGCCGAGCACGCGAGCACGCTCGGCGAGATTTCCGGAAGGGGAATCGAGCCGTGGCATCGCACCGAGAGCGGCGGCTTTCTTCGCAACGTGGTATACGGCTTCAACGACGGCCTCACGGCGAACTTCGGGCTCGTCGCGGGCATGATCGGCGCGAGCGCGGTCGCGGCGCACCAGACCATCGTGCTCGCGGGCGTCGCGGGGCTGATCGCCGACGCACTCTCGATGGGATCGAGCGGTTATCTCGCCGCGAAGAGCGAACAGGAGGTCTATCAGAACGAGATCTCGATGGAGCGCACCGAGATCGAGCTGATGCCCGAGGTGGAGCGAGACGAGCTGGCGCTCATCTACGAGGCGAAGGGCATGCATCGCGATGCGGCGCATGCGCTCGCGACGGAGGTGATGGCCGATCCGCAGCGCATGCTCGAGGAGCAGGTGCAGGAGGAGCTCAAGATCGGCGACGCGCATAGCTCGCCGCTGCGCGAGGCGTGGCTGACGGGACTCGCGACGGCGGTCGGTGCGCTCATCCCGGTCTTTCCCTTCTTCTATCTCACCGGCACGGCGGCGATGGTCACCTCGTTCGCGTTCGCCATGGCGTCGCACTTCCTCGTTGGCGCGGCGCGCTCGGTATTCACGGGGCGCAGAGTCTTCCGCTCCGGCCTCGACATGTTCATCGTCGGGCTCGGCGTCGCCGTGGTCGGCTATTACGTGGGCCAGTGGGTGGCGAGTCTGCTGTAACGCCTGTCCGCGTGCTACGTTCTCCCTCCACGTAGTCCTCCCGAACCCGAGCAACCCATGATCCGGTCCGCCCGTGTCGCCTCGCTCGCTGCTCTCGCGCTCGCATCGGCCTGCGCGAAGCCGGCGGCGGCACCTGCTCCCGATGCGTCAGCGAAGGGCGTGTTGATCGTCGGCGCGCGGGTGATCGACGGCACGGGAGCGCCTTCGCGCGTCACGAGCGTGCGCGTGAACGGCGATCGCATCGCGGACATCGGCGACCTGCACCAGCGGCAGGGCGAGACAGTGGTGATCGGCACGGGGCTCGTGCTCGCGCCGGGATTCATCGACGAGCACAGTCACGCGGACGGCGCGCTGTTCGAGCACCGCGACGCGCTCGCGGATGTAAGCCAGGGAATCACCACGGTGATCGTGGGACAGGATGGCGGCTCGCCCTACCCGCTCGCCG
>JAQBQC010000365.1 GCA_028287205.1 Gemmatimonadota bacterium | reverse complement strand
CTCGAGCTCATCGCCAGCGAGAACTTCGTATCGCCCGCGGTGATGGAGGCGATGGGCTCGCCGCTCACCAACAAGTACGCGGAAGGACTTCCGGGCAAGCGCTACTACGGCGGCTGTGAGGTCGTCGATGTCGCGGAGAATCTCGCGATCGCGCGCGCGAAGCAGTTGTTCGGCGCCGATCACGCGAACGTGCAGCCACACTCCGGCGCGCAGGCCAACGCCGCCGTGATGCTCGCGTTCCTCAAGCCCGGCGATGCAATCCTCGGCCTCGACCTCTCGCAGGGCGGGCATCTCACGCACGGATCGCCCGTGAATTTCTCGGGGCTCATCTACAAGGCGTTCCACTACGGCGTGAACGATAACGGGATCATCGACTACGACCGCATGAAGGAGATCGCGCGGAAAGAGCGTCCGAAGATGATCATCGCCGGCGCGAGCGCCTACGCGCGCATCATCGACTTTATGCCGTTCGCGGAAGTTGCAAAGGAGATCGGCGCGCTGTTCATGGTCGACATGGCGCACTTCGCCGGACTCGTTGCCACGGGATATCACCCGTCACCGGTGCCGTTCGCGGACGTCGTCACGACGACAACGCACAAAACGCTGCGCGGCCCGCGCGGCGGGATGATCCTCTGCAAGGAGCAGCACGCGAAGGCCGTGGACAAGGCGGTCTTTCCGGGCACGCAGGGCGGACCGCTCATGCACGTGATCGCGGCGAAGGCAGTGTCGTTCCGCGAAGCGCTGCAGCCGGACTTCAAGGTGTACTGCGGACAGATCATCAAGAACGCTCAGGCCCTCGCAGCGGCCCTTGCCGGTCACGGATTTCAGATTGTGTCCGGTGGAACCGACAATCATCTCATGCTCGTCGATCTCCGCAACAAGGGCGTAACGGGAAAGGTGGCCGAGAAGGTGCTGGGTGAGGCGGGGATCACGGTGAACAAGAACACGGTGCCGAAAGAGACGCAGTCTCCTTTCGTCACGAGTGGGGTACGTATAGGCACGCCGGCCGTGACAACGCGTGGCATGAAGGAAGAGGACATGGGGCGCATCGCCGCCTTCATCGATCGTGCGCTCGCGGCGCCGGAAGACGCGCAGTCCCTCGCGCGGATCAAGCAGGAAGTCAAGGAGCTTGCGAATGCGTTTCCGCTTTATACGGTTGCGGAGGCGGGCGCAGGGCGGTTGTAATACGAAGTACCGTTTCTCATCTTGTTGCTATCACCGGGAGCATAGTGCTTCCGGTGCGGGTTTCATTGGAGGATCAGCTGTTGCTCCTGGAGCGTTTTCGAGACGGCATCATGGATCGCATACGCACGAAGGAAACGCGCTTCGAGGAAGACGCGTATCTCTTCGTGCTGAAGGCGCTCGAGTACTCGCAAACGCGGCTCACCGAGCGCCGGCACATCACCGGACGCGAGCTCGCCTTCTCGTGTCGCGACCTCGCGCTGCAGATGTACGGCGTGATGGCACAGGTGGTGCTCGAGCACTGGGGCGTGCGCGCGACCTCCGACATCGGTGACATTGTCTTCGTGCTGGTGGACCTCGGCTATCTCATCAGCCAGCCCACCGACAATCGCGCGGATTTCATCGCCGTCTACAACTTCGATCGCGCGTTCGAGCACGAATACCCCTGGAATGCGGCGGCGTTGGTCTGAGCGAGATGTAGAGTGGGGAGGTGACGGCATGGAAAGCAATGCGCTTCCGGAGTGCCGGAAATGTGGGAAGGGTGCGATGCTGCCGCTGAGCGACTACGGGCGGGATGGCGCGCCGATCGAGTACAAGGCTTGGGTGTGCAGCAATCCCGAATGCGGCTTCAACATCCGCATCGACAACGGCGAGATCAGCTACGGCCGCACAGTCAGTCAATCGCACAAATGAACGCTCGTACTGCAAGCACAGTCAGCCGCGGCGGCCCACGAGGCCGCCGTCTTTCGTTCCGGCCATTTGCGGGAGCGCCGCATGCCGCTCGTACGTGTGGCGACCGCATCCGAGGCTGCGGCGCTGGACGCGCGCGCGATCGAGGCGGGCACGCCGGCGCGCGTGCTGATGCAGCGTGCGGGCGAGGCCGCCGCCGCGGAGATCGAGCGCGCGTATCCGGGCGTAGCCGGCGCCGCGGTGAACGTGTACGCGGGGCCCGGCAACAACGGCGGCGACGGATGGGTCGTGGCGCGCGTGCTCGCGAGCCGCGGCGCGCGTGTGTTCGTGCACGAGGCCGGCGAGGCGCGCAGCGAGGAGTCGAAGGCGGAGCGCGCACTCGCCGCTCCCCTTGTCACGCGAGGGGAGACTCCCGATGCAACGATCGTCGTCGATGCGCTGCTCGGCGTCGGCTCGAAGGGAGCGCCGCGCGGAGAGATCGCGGCGTGTATCGCGCGTATCGCTGCGTTGCGCGAGAGCGGAGCGACGGTGGTCTCGCTCGATGTGCCGAGCGGCGTCGACGCGGATACGGGTGACGCGAGCGGCGCGGTTCGCGCCGATCTCACGCTCACCTTCGGCACGCTCAAGCGAGGGCTCGCGATCGCGCGCGGCAATGCGGGGCGAATTCTGGTGTGCGACATCGGACTCGAACCGATCATGGCCAGCGACGCGCTCCCCAGGCTGGTTGACGCGCACTGGGTGCGCGCGCACGTGCCGCGGATTCGCGCCGATGCGCACAAGGGCACGCGCGCGAAGCTCGTGATCCTGGGCGGACAGATCGGGATGGCGGGCGCGCCCATGCTCGCCGCGCGCGCGGCGATCCGCAGCGGCATCGGAATGGTGCGGCTCGTGGTCGCGCGCGAGAATCTGCCCGTGGTGCAGGCGGCGGTGCCCGAGGCGCCCGCGCATGCGTGGCCGGAGACTTCGAGCGACGTGGAGAGTGTGATCACCGGCTGGGCCGACGCCGTCGTCATCGG
>JAQBQC010000326.1 GCA_028287205.1 Gemmatimonadota bacterium | reverse complement strand
GCGATAAAACCATCCGAGTCGTACTTGAGCTCCGCGCCGAATTGCCTGGCGGGGACGCGGCGCGCCGCAGTGACGAGCGAGTCGCACGCGAGCACCTTCGTCACGCCCTCCGTGGCGTGCGCGATCTCGACGCCTGTGAGCGCGCCCTGTTCGTCAGTGAGATAGCGGCGCGCGTGCCATCCGCCGTGCAGGATCACGCCATCCTGCAGGGCGGCCGCGAGCGCGGCGGGCTGCGCGGATGTCTGCTCGAGCGGCTCGGGGAGCACGGCGTGCGCAGTCGCGACGCTCCGCGCCTCCTCGCTGCGCGGGCGACGGAGCGCGACGCGCGCGGCGTCGAGCGCGAGATCGCCGTCGCCGATGACCACCACGCGGCCACTCAGCGGCGTGTGCTTGGCGAGCACCGTCATCGCATCCACCACGCGCGGATGCGCCGGCTGGTCGGGAAACAGCTGCTCGGCCGGCATCGACGCGCCGGTCGCGAGGAAGATCGCGTCGAACTCCGTGGCCAGCATCGCGCGCAGAGTCTCGATGCCCGTCACGGGCGCGTTCGACGCGAGCTGCGTGTGCGTCGCAAGAATCGAGGCGCACTCCGCGCGTGCGCTCGCTACGGGGAATCGGAACGCGGGAATCGCGCCCGTGAGCACGCCCCCCGGCTCATTCGCCTCGTCGAAGATCGTGCTCTCGTGGCCGAGCAGTGCGAGGTCGTGGGCGCAGCCCATGCCGGCGGCGCCGCCCCCGATGATCGCGACGCGCTTTCCGGACCGAGGCGCGCGAAAGGCGTTGTCCGGGGTCTGGCCGACGAGTCCCGATACGGAGCGTGCGTCGTGCGCGCTGGTGCACGGCTCGGGGGAGGGCAGCGTGGCGGGCGTGGAGAAGCCGCTGGCATGCGCCTCGAGCGCCGCAATCGCCACCGGCGCCCCAAACGCCCGGCGATTGCACGCCGTCTCGCAGGGGGCATGGCACCCGTGGCCGCAGGCGCTCGCGAACGGGTTGGGGCCGCGGGCGAGCAGGTAGGCACGGGGATGGTCGCCCGCCAGGAGGGCGCTCGCGATCGCGGGCGCGTCGACGCCCAGCGGGCAGCCGTTATGGGAGCACGGCACCAGCGCTGGGAGCGCGGAGGCCGCCAGCGGAAGTGGATAGCGTTTTGCTTGATCGCTCAAATTGCTTCCGTTAAGTTCTTCCACATTATTGCCTCGGCCCGAGGGCGAATTTCGGGATTCGAGGCGTGCGCGCCGCGCTCTTCTTTCAGACTGCCGACGCCCCGGCGAGGTTACCGGCGTTGTTCGGAGGAAGTCCTCCGGTCATCGCGACCTCACCACCCATTTACTGGCCTGTGGGAACCTTCGAATCGCTGTCGGGCAAAATCGACCGCCGCGAGTTGGTGTGCGGTGTGATGGGATTGGGCTATGTGGGGCTCCCGCTAGCCGTCGAAATGGGGCGCGCGGGGCTCAGAGTTCTCGGATTCGAGGTCTCCGAGCGCGTCGCCGCGCTGGTCAACGCCGGCGAGAGCCACATCAAGGACGTGAAGGGCGCGGACGTGGCGTCCCTTCGGCGCTCGGGCAAGCTCGAGGCGACCACGGACATGTCGCGGCTGGGCGAGTGCGATGTGATCTCCGTGTGCGTGCCCACGCCGCTCGGCAAGACGAAGGACCCCGACATGTCGTATATCGTCGCCGCAACCGAGGCGATCGTGGAGCGGCTGCGTCCGGGCCAGATCGTGGTCCTCGAGTCGACCACGTATCCGGGCACGACGCGTGAGCTGATGCTGCCCCGCTTCGAATCGAACGGGCTGCAGGTTGGCAAGGATTTCTTTTTGTGCTTCTCACCGGAGCGTGTCGATCCGGGAAATCCGAAGTGGCACACGCGCAACACGCCGAAGGTCCTTGGCGGAGTGACGGCGCAGTGCACGGAGCTGGGCGGGCGCGTCTACAAGCTGTTCATCGATCACGTCGTCGAGGTGACGTCGCCGGAGGCGGCGGAGCTCGCGAAGCTGCTCGAGAACACGTTCCGCATGATCAACATCGGTCTCGTCAACGAGATGGCGATGATCTGCGATCGGCTCGGCGTGGACGTGTGGGAAGTGATCGAGGCGGCGGCGACGAAGCCATTCGGCTACATGAAGTTCACGCCGGGCCCTGGACTGGGCGGCCACTGCATTCCGCTCGATCCGCACTATCTCGCGTGGAAGATGCGCACGCTCCACTACAAGACGCGCATGATCGAGCTCGCGGGCGAGATCAACACGGAGATGCCGGCGTTCTGGGTGGGCAAGCTGCAGGACGCGCTGAACGATGCGGGGAAGCCGCTCAAGGGCTCGAAGGTGCTCGTGCTCGGCGTCGCGTACAAGAAGGACATCGACGACCTGCGCGAGTCGCCGGCGCTCGAGATTCTGGATCTGCTCACGAACAAGGGCGTCGTCGTGAGCTATCACGATCCGTACGTGCCGGAGATCGTTGCCGATGGGCACACGCCCCCGGGCGCGGTCGGTGTGTCTGTGCCGTTCACGGACGCGGCGCTGAATGCGGCGGACGCCGTGATGGTCGTGACGGATCACTCGTCGATCGATTACGATCGCGTGTGCAGGCATGCCCATCTGGTGATCGACACGCGCAACGCATGCGCGCGGCACGAAGCAGCGCACCCTGAGCGAGCGGTCATTGCTCACGCGTGATCCACTGACCCAGCGGGTCGACAATGGAGCGTTACGTGAGCGTTGACGGCGACGAGCGCCCGATCCGGATCATGCTCGTCGGATGCGGGCGGATAAGCGAGCGCCACATCGACGCGATCACGGACAACGAGCACCTCGAGCTCGTTGCGGTGTGCGACGAGGTCGCGGAGCGCGCGCGCACAGCGGGCGAGAAGAACGACGTTCCGTTCTTCACCAGCTACGAGAAGATGCTCGAGGCGGTGCCCGCCGATGTCGTCGCAATCTGCACGCCGAGCGGGATGCATCCGAAGCAGGGAATCATGGCGGCGGAGCGCGGGCTGCACGTGATCTGCGAGAAGCCGATGGCGACGCGCCTCGAGGAAGCGGACGCGCTCGTGAAGGCGTGCG
>JAQBQC010000270.1 GCA_028287205.1 Gemmatimonadota bacterium | reverse complement strand
ACGACGACTGATCGCGCGACCGCATGTACGTGTACGAGGCCTGGAAGGTGAAGCCGCTCACCGTCACTCCGTTCACGCCGAGGGTGACCTGCTTGTTGTCGGACTGCAGATTCGATCCGATCTCGATCACGTGTCCCAGCGACGGCACGGCGCGCGACTGTGAGAAGTCGACCGCGCCCGTCCCTGGCACGATGGAGCTCGCTGGCACGTAGACGGGGCGACCGTTCTCGCTCGCGAGTGCGAAGCTGGGCTGGGAGACGAGATTCACGTCCTGGAATCCGTACAGGCTCACGCCGCGCGCATAGCCGGCGTCGAGACTCACGCCGAACCGATCGAGAATTCGACGCTGCACGCCAAGCGATGCACGCCATGCGCGCGGCGCCCCGAATCCCGGATTGAACACCGCGACGCCTGGCAGCGCTGTGCTTGGCGGGAGCGGCGTCGCCGACGCGCACGTGGTCGGAATCGACGACGGATCCGCAGCGTATGCACTCCAATCCGGCGTGGGCACCGCGCTCCCGATGCACACGAGCTGCGACTCCGAGCCCGCAACGCCCGTTGCACCCTCGGCGTCGGAAAAGAGCGCGGACGGCGTGAGGCTGCGAAACTCGCCCGCGCCGCCGCGAATGATCGTCGTCGGTGCGCCGAGATCACCTTGTCCGATCGTCCACGTGAATCCGGCGCGCGGGCTCACGTGCACCTCCGATGGAAAGTCGTTGGTGTGCAAGCCGAACGCCGAGTCGACGACGGTATTCTCGGCCGGCGCGCCGCCGTAGATCGAGCCCTCGAGTCGCACGCCATAGTTGAGCTGGAACGCGCTGCTCCTGCGCCACGTGTCACCCAGGTAGAGCGCGGGATTCACGGCGCTCCCTGAGCGCTGTGCCGGCGCGAGCGTGCGCGAGAAGGAGGCCGGCTGATTGTTCTCGAGATCCTGGAGCGAGTTGAAGGTGAACACGCCGTTGCGATTGTTCGTGACGTCCTGATCGAATCGCGAGGCGTTGAGCAGTCCGCCGAGCTTGATGCGATGCGACGCGTCGCCGGGAAGCCACGACAACTCATCGCTCACCTCGAGGCTTTTCGTATTCGCCGTCTGCGGCAGCGATGGACTTCCACCGAACCCGAGCGTCGCGATGCCGAGCGCGCTGTTCGCGACGCTCGACGCGACCTGCACGCGAGCGGCGGGAAGCGCGAGAAAGGGTGAGGAGCTGCGATCATCGACCGAGCCGTACGCGCGCGCCTCGTTGATGACCGTACTGCCGAAGTGTGACGTGAGCGCGGCCATGAGCCCGCCGCCCTCGTCGCGCATGGTGCCACCGCCAATGGGCAGCGAGTATGCAGAGACGCGCGTCGGATCCTGCGAATTGAGTCGCCAGTCGCCGCGAATCATGAGCGAGTGTGAATCATTGATGATGTAGTCCATGCGCATGAGCGCCGAGCCCGCGTTCGTCGACCGGTCGCTGCCGACTGCATCCTCGAGCGCCGGAACGCCCTGCCCATTCACGAGTGCGAGAAAGCGCGCGACGGAATCGGACGCGACGCCCAGCCTCCGGAGCGTGGCGGGATTCGCGCTCAGGAGCGATGCGAGATCGTCGCTGCGCCACCGTCCCTGCGCGGCCGCGAAGAGGAACAGCTTGTCGTGCACGATCGGACCGCCGAAGCCGCCGCCGAGCTGATTCTGCGTGCTGGCGCCTCCGAACGCTCCGTTGTTGGCGTCACCAAACGCGAGCGATCGATCGCGAAGCGAGTAGCTGAACGATCCCGCCGGCGTATTCGACCCGCCCTTCGTCGTCGTCGCCACCTGGCCTCCGCTGAACTGCCCGCGCGCGACATCGTACGTGTTCGTGATGATGCGCGTCGTTCGCGCGGCATCCTGCGGAATGGAGCCCCCGCCGAACGAGAGCCCGTCGAGCGTGATGTTGTTCGCGGTTGGCCGCTGTCCGGCAACGGAGAAGGCGGTGCTCGTGGAGTCGGTTGCGCCAATCGGCACGACTCCCGGTGCGAGCGCCGCGAGCGCGGCGAGATCGCTCGCGTCGATCGGCAGCCGCTCCGCCTGATCTCCCGAGAGCGTGCGACCCGTCGCCCCGGGGGTGGTGGCGTCGCGCGGCGTACGGCGCCGCGCGGTGACGGTCACCGGCTGCAGGCGCGCGCTCGTGGGCGAGAGCGCGACATCGCGTACGAGCCGGTCTTCATCTGCCTGCCGACTGACGACGAAGGCGATCGGTGCCATGCCGAGGAGGCGCACGGTCACGCGATACTGCCCGCCACCATCGGGAAAGAGAATCGTGTACCGCCCGTTGGATCCCGTCAGCGCGTGACGAGTGATCTGCCCGTCCACCGCTACGGCGTCCACGCTGGCGCCCGCAAGCGGTTGGGAGTCCGGGCCAGTCACGACACCCGTGAGAATATCCGTCGTACTTCCGACCTGCGCACTCGCGCGCGCGGCGGCGAGGGATGCGAGCAGCAGAAACGCGATGGAGAGGTAGACGCGCGAGGGTGTCACGGTGGCAGCGACTGGGTGGCAGACTGGGCGAGGTGAGCAGTGATACGCGTGCCCCCTGATACGTACAGCTTCGCCCCGGCGTTCAGGGGGCGTAAAGAGATAAACACATGCGCCCGCCTCCGCGTGTAGTAGTGGACGGCGCGCACCTCGCGCGACGGTGTGCTCAGACCTCATTAGCAGGAGACTATCGATGTTCGATCTGAACTCACGAGCGCGACGCTACTCGCTCGGCACACTTCTCTGTGTGG
>JAQBQC010000262.1 GCA_028287205.1 Gemmatimonadota bacterium | reverse complement strand
GCGCGCTGGTCGTCACGCCCACATACAGTGGTGGAGCGATGCAGTACAAGATGATGGCGGGCGTCGGCAACATGGTCTCGAGCGTGATCGGTGGCGCGAAAGCTCCCGACACGCTGGAAGGTCCGTGGGATCAGATCTCTACCGGTGCGACCGGCGGCCTGACCTTTCTGAAGGGCGACAAGATGGTCGAGATGCAATACAAGTCGTCGACCGCGGACTACGCTCACGCGGTGAAGCTCGCGCGCGCAGCCGCGACCAGGCTGTAACGACACCTTCTGCAAGAGACGCCAATGCGCGTCCTCGTCGCACTCGCAGGCGCCGCGATCGCGACGCTCGCGGGCGACTCTGACAGAGCCACCGCGATGGTCACGGTCGCGGACGGTGCTCATGCCGGCAGCTTCATCGTGCGCAACGCAGACGTGCCGTGCGAGATCAGGGAGCAGAGGGCTCCGCGCCCGAAGCACCAGTTCGAGGTAACGATCGGAGGGCTCGCGCAGAAGAGTGATCCGAACAAGCCAACGCTCCTGATGGTGATCATTCCAAATGCCGACGTTCGGGGGTCGAACCCTGCGTTCTTCGCGTCACTCATCTTCGGCGCCATCGGGCGCGGTGCGGAGTACGTCGTGGAGACGCGTCCCGGCGAGAGGCTGCGAGGCAGCGGCACGGTGATCGTGACGCCGCACGGTCGGGATGCCACCGTGACGTTGGATGTGATCTCGGCGGACAGCGTTTCGTACACGGGCACGATTCAGTGCTCCGGAGTTTCGCGCTCCTGATCGGCCGAGCTACCTCGCGAACGGCACTCGCCATTTGCCCTGAAGGATCAGATGAAAACAGCACTTCGCCTTCGGACGTTCGGCGTAGCAGCAACGTGCGCGATGCTGGTGATGCTGGCCTGCGGGAAGAGCGGATCCTCGAGCGGAGGTGCCGCGAAGAGCTCCGACGGCGCGAGCGCGAAGGGGAGCGTCACGGGTCTGACGTACGCGCCGAGCGTAGTCACGCTCGAGCGCCGCGACGGGCTCGCGGCACTCAAGGAGATCAGCACGAACGGCGATCTACTCCTCTTCTCGAGCAGTAACCGCACGATCGCAGCGCTGAAGCCTGGATCGGTGTTGCTGGTCAAGGGGCTGCTCGCGAAGAAGGTGCTCGCAGTCGAGGCGTACAACGGAGACATCGCTGTTCTTACCGAGCCCGCGGGGCTCACCGATGTCGTGCAGGATGGGCACCTCACGTACGACTATCCGGTGCGCTTCTCGTCGGGTGGCATAGTGAATACCGCGCTCGCTCCGGAGGCATCCGGGAGTGAATGGTTCGCCAGCGATCTGTTCGTGAACACCGCGTTCGCCTCCGCACCTCCGGATGCGGCAGAGGCTCCGACCACCGCACTCACCAAGACGTTCGACGCGAAGGGTTGGACCGTCGAGGTCACCGCCGTTCCGGAGAACGACAAGATCAAACTGAAGGTGAAGGCGACGAAGGAGGGCAACGGCTTCAAGGCGACCGTGATCGGAGACGGCTATCTCGCGAACTTCGATGCCGGCGGCGACATCACGGTCGAGCACGGAAAGGTCGAAACGTTCAAGATGGTCACGAAGAAGATCAATGGCACGATGAACTTCACGTGGAGCGTGAAGCTCGACGTCGCCGACCGCCCCTTCCAGAGCGTGAAGATCGAGATTCCCGTGATGGTGAACGTGCCGCTCGCGCCGCTGCTCGGCGGGCTGCCGTTCTTTCTCGTCGTTGATGGCGCGGTTCTCATCAAGCCGGGTTTCGGCGCCGCGGAAGAGATCAGCTACGGCGAGTTTCGCATCACGTACGACGGCACGCAGCACTTCAAGATCCACGAAGGCACTGTCGATCCGGAAGGAAACGTGAGCGGCACAATCGAGCTGCTGAAGTGGGACAACTACTCGAAGGTGGCACCCGTCGGACTGGTGGTCGCATTCGCGGCCCCGCGGATCGAGCTGACCTTCGGCATCAGCAAGGCACTCAAGACGCTGAGCGATTTCGACAAGCCGGCGGAAATGGCCGACAAGGCCTTCGACTACCTTGGCCGCAAGGTCTTCGGTGCCGAGAAGATGGAACAGATGAAGGACGTCAACATCAAAAAGGCACTCGACACGATCAAGGGCAACGAGGCATCCGCCTCCTTCGAGCTGATCACATCCTCGGGAACGTCGGCCGGTGTGCTGAGCTGGGGCCCGTGCCAACAGACGGACATCTACATCTCCGCAAGCGTTGCCGCGAACGCGAAGTTGCTCGGCCAGAGTGCCGGAGAGGCGAAGAAGGAGCTGTGGAAGAAGCACATCCACGCGTCGAAGCCGGACGGCGTGAACTGCACGTGACGTGACGGCATGGGCGCACGGCGCTGATTCTTGCGCGCCGCGCATCCCACCCGTCATCATCCCTGCACCATGATGAAAATCCGATTCGCTTTTCCGCTCGCCGCCGCGCTGGTGATCGCGCCGGTTGGCTCCCTCGCCGCGCAGGCGCGCGACACGACGCTCGCGGGATTTCCCGCACTCGCCAGCGAGTTCGTCTTCACGTCGCTGGCTTTCTCGCCGGCGTCCGCAACGCAGGCGGGGCTGCACGACTGGACCGATCCCTTCACGGGACGACGGGCGCACCTCGACTCGCTGCTCGACAACTTCTCGCCGGATGCAATCGCGAAGCAGCGCGCCTACTTCATGCGCGTGCAGTCGCGGCTGGGCGCCATCGATCGCGCGCACCTCGATGCGCAGACGCAGGCGGATTACGATGTCGTTGCGAACGCCGCCGCTTTCGCGCTCTTCGGGCTCACGAAGGAGCGCTTCCACCAGTTCAAGCCGCAGATGTACGCCGAAGACCTCGGCAATTCGCTCTTCGCGAACATCTCGCTCGAATATGCGGACAAGAACACGCGTGCCGCGGATCTCACCGCGCGTGTCGCACGCGTGCCGGGATTTCTCGCGATCGCACGCCGAAATCTCCGCGCGACGAACGAGATCTACACGCGCGTCTCGCTCGAGGAGACCGATGGAGTGAGCTCGCTCGTGAAGAGCATGGGCGCCGACTTCACGCGTGGAACCCCATCGCAGGCGCGGTACGCGCGCGTGGCACCCCCAGCCATCGCCGCCCTGGCCGAGTATCAGCGCTTCATCAAGGACACGCTGTCCAGGCGAGGGACGGTCGACTGGCGCTCGGGGGTCGGGCTGTTCAACGCGAAGTGGAAGTATTCCCTCGCGGTATCGCTCACGCCGAGTGAGGAGCTCAGGATCGCCGAAGACAGCATGCGCAACACGCGCGCGGAAATGCTGTCTCTCGCGCGCCCCTTGCACGACAAGTGGTTCCCGACTCACAGGCACACGGGCGACTCGACGGCGGTGCTCAATGCGATCGTGAGCGAGACGCTCGCGCGCATTGGCGCCGAGCACGCCAATCGCGATTCGCTGCTCCAGCAGGCAAAGAGCGACGTGGCGGCGCTCACGCGCGTCGTGCGCGACCAGCGAACGGTTTCGCTCGACTCCTTCCCGAACCTGCAGGTGATCCCGACGCCGGAGTTCATGCGCGGCGTGTACGGCGTCGCCGGCGCAGTGTTCGCCCCGCCGCTCAATCCGCATCTCGCGACCTTCTACTGGGTCACGCCGATCCCCGCGGCGTGGACGGCCGAGCGCGCAGACTCGAAGCTGCGCGAGTACAACACGTACAAGATGCTCGACCTCACGATGCACGAGGGGATTCCCGGGCACGTCGTGCAGGGCGCGTACGCGAACCTGCTCACGCCCGATTGGCGGCGGCTGCTGCGCTCCGTGTACTCGAACACGCCGTACGTGGAAGGCTGGGCGGTGTACGGCGAGCACGTGATGATGTACGACGCGCACGTCGATGGCGGCGATCCCGTGAAGATGAAGCTCACCGATCTCAAGGGAATGCTGCGCATTTACACGAACGTCATCATCGACATTCGGCTGCACACGCGCAACATGCCCGGCGATTCCGCCGTGGCCTTCATGATGCGCGACGCGTTTCAGGAGCGCCCGGAGGCCGAGGCGAAGCTGCAGCGCGCGCAGCTCGACTACGTGCAGCTCAATGCCTACTTCGCGGGCGTCGAGGAGTGGACGCGGCTGCGCCAGGACGTGCAGAAGCGCGACGGCAAGGATTTCAATCTGTGCCGCTATCACGACACGGTGCTGCTCTACGGCGCACTCCCGGTACCGGCGATTCGCCGGTTGTACATGGCGGGCATCGCTCCAACGGCGAAGGGGCTGGCGTCGAGGTGCGAGAGACCGAGCGCGGCGAACGGGAGATAGCGCGCTCGCGTCGTCTCCTAGGGATGTCCTGGAGATTGGAGCGGTATCTGGGTCCTCGCAGGCGTGCTGTCGTTCGCTCCGGATTTCTTCTTTACGCTGTCTGCGCCGCCTTTGCTGCCCTTCTTGCCGCTCGATGAGTCAGTTGCCGCCGGCGGATTCTCGGGGCGTCCGCCCGGGGTCTGTCCGCCGGCGGCGCCGGTCGGCGCCTCTAGCCGCGGCCGAACGCGCTGGCCATCGCGCAAATCATCGGATGCGTTCATCACGACCATGTCCCCGTCGGCAAGACCGGAGTCCACCTCCAGCGTGGCGCCGAGATCTTGACCGATATCCAATTTCTTGAGCCGAACGACGGAGTCGGGGTCCACCACCGCCGCCTGTGCCCCCTGCGTGCGGATGATCAACCCGCCGGCGAGCAGCACGATCGGCGCAAACGAGCGATCGAATTTGAGGCTGATCGTTGCGTACATGCCTGGCAGGAGCGCTCCGTCGGAATTCACGACATCGACCTCGGTGAGCAGCGTGCGCGTGGACGCATCGTACGCCCGTGCGGTGCGCGCGACGCGACCCTTGAAGGTGCGTCCCCCGATCTCGCGCACGCGCACCACGGCATCGAGCCCCGCGCGCACACCCTGCGCGTAGGCCTGCGGCACTCCGATGTACAGACGCACGGTATCGTAGCGCGCGATCTGAAAGAGACTACCCCCTGCTCCGCCGACGCTCGCAGCGCCGGCGGTCGCGGTGCCAGCGACACTCTGCGACGCGGTGGAGGTCACTGAGCCCGCGTCGCCGCTCGGAGACGTGCTCGTCGCCCCCGCACTCGTCACCTGTCCGGAGCTCGGCGTAGGAATCGTGGCGCCGCCGAGCGATGCGGGATTGGCGTTGTTCGCACCGCCGCCCGCCGTGACGAGAACCCCCTCGTCCACGTTGCGCGCAGTGATTACGCCACCGAACGGCGCGACGACGCGGTCGTAGCTCACGAGCTTCTGCAGACGCGTGAGGCCGGCTTGCGCGGCATCGTACGTCGCGAGGTCCGCCTCGTACGTGGCCTGCTTCTGGTCGAGCTCCTGTTTCGTCACGACGCTGTCGCGGTAGAGCACCTGCCATCGCTGCACGTCGGCGCGCGCATACTCGAGCACCGAACGTGCCTGCGCCGCCTGCGCACGCGCCTGCACGAGCTGCTGGTCGAGATCGGGAGCATCGATGATCGCGAGCACCTGGCCGGCGCGCACGCGCTGCCCGATGTCGGCCGACCAGGTGCGCACGTAGCCCGAGGAGCGTGCGTATATCGGCGTCTCGTGCATCCCCTGGATCGTGGCTGGAAGCGTCAGATCGGCAACCAGACTGCCGCGCGTCACTTTCAAAACGGTAACCTCGGGGATGCTGTCGTTGTACGCGGCCTGCTCCGCGCGCTTGGTCAGCATGTTCTTCTGCGATCGCTTGGGCAGCAATCCGATGAGCAGGATGACGAGAATTGCGGCCCCCGCGATGATCGCGCCGATCTTCACCGCGTGCCGCGATGGCAATGGCGGTGGTGGCGGTTCGTGCTGTTGATCAGCCATGGGACGGGGCCGGTTGGGATGATGGCGCACGCTGCGCATTTCTCGCCGTAGTGGGCTCGGGAAGCTCGAGCTCCGGGGCCGGCGCGTCGGACCGCAGCCACGTGTAGATCGTCGGAACCACGAGCAGCGTGAACAGGCTCGCAATGATCAACCCGCCAATCACCGCGCGGCCCAGCGGCGCATTTTGCTCGCCGCCTTCACCCATCGCGAATGCCATCGGCAACATGCCGATGATCATCGCGAGCGCGGTCATGATCACCGGGCGCAGTCGCGTCACGCCGGCGGAGATCGCCGCTTCCTCCGCGGACTTTCCCTCCCGCCGCTCGTCGTCCGCGAAGGTGATGAGTAGCACGCTGTTCGACGTCGCCACGCCCATCGCCATGATGGTTCCCATGAGCGACGGAACGCTGAACGTCGTGTGCGTGACGAAGAGCCCCCACATCACTCCGGACAGCGCCCCTGGCAGCGCCATCACGATGATGAGTGGATCGATCCATGACTGAAAGTTGATGACGAGCAGGATGTACACGAGCAGCAGCGCTGCACAGATCCCGAGGATCAGTCCCCTGAACGAGTCGCGCATGCTCAGGACCTGTCCCCGCATCGTCAACTGCGAGCCCTTCGGCAGCTTCAGCGTGCCCGTGATCTTCTCAATATCCTTCGCAACTCCCCCCAGGTCGCGGCCGTCGGCGCTCGCGTACACATCCATCGAAGGCTGGATGTTGTAATGCGTGACGACCACGGGCGTGACCTGGCGCTGCGTGCTCACGAGATTCGCGAGCAGCTGGGGCGTCGTTCCTCGTCCGGCCGTGCTCACCGGCGTTGTCTGGAGTGCCGCCATCGTCCCCATCTTGTAGATCGGCGTCTGCACGGCCACCTGATAGTTCACGCCAGTTGTCGGGTCGAGCCAGAAGTTCGGTGCGCTCTGGAAGCTCGAGCTCAACGAGATCAGGAGGCTGCTCGCGACATCGCGTGTCGTCAGCCCCGTTTGCTCGGCGCGCGACCGGTCGATGCTCAGGAACATCTCCGGCGCATTCACGACCTGCTGCACACGCACATCTGCCGCACCCGGCGTGTGCCTCACGCTCGCGGCGATTTTCGTGGCGATCACGAAGTTGCTGTCGCTCTGCCGCCCCGTGATCTGCACGTCGATTGGCGAGGGCAGGCCGAGATTCAGGATGCGGGTGATGATGTCCGCGGGCTGAAAATAGAACTGCTGATTCGGGAACTCCGCCGCCAGCGTATCACGAAGGAGGATCTGATAGTCCGCCGTCTTTCCCTTTCGGTTGGTCTGCAGCGCGACGAGAATCTCGCCGTCGGCCGTCCCGATCGTCGCCTGATCGCCCGTCGCGAGGGACAGCCCACCGCCCGCGAGGCCGATGTTGTCGAGCATCAACTCGATCTCGCTCGCGGGGATCACACGGCGGATCGTTCGTTCGACGGCGCCGAAGATGAGCTCCGTTTGTTCGATGCGCGTGCCCG
>JAQBQC010000033.1 GCA_028287205.1 Gemmatimonadota bacterium | reverse complement strand
GGCGACCGCCGGGCTGCTCGCGCCGTACAAGCCCACGTGGGCCGGCGCGGTGCCGCCGGAAGCGAAGGGCGACTCCGATCTCTGGTACGGCACGTATCTCACGCCCGAAGTGATCGCGTACAACAGCGATGCCGTGAAGGCCGCCGACGCGCCGAAGGATTGGGACGACGTGCTCGATCCGAAGTGGAAAGGGAAGGTGATCATCCGCGATCCGCTGCCGAGCGGAAGCATGCGCGCGATCTTCGGCGCGATGATCGTGCGGGGGATGGGCGCGTCGGGCACGCCGGACTCGGGCTACGCATGGCTGCGGAAGCTCGACGCGAGCACGAAGGAGTACGCGCTCGATCCCGGGGTGCTCTACCAGAAGCTCGGCCGGCAGGAAGGGCTGATCTCGCTCTACGACATGCCGGATATCGCATCGCTGCGCGGTCGGTTCAACATCCCCGTGCAATACGTGATTCCTTCGAGCGGAACGCCCGTGCTCGTCGATGCGATCGGGATCGTGAAGGGGACGAAGCACGCGGACGCCGCGAAGCAGTTCTACGAGTACGTGACGACGCCGGCGGCGCTCGAGGCCGCGTCGCAGAAGTTCTATCGTATTCCGGCGCGCACGGACATTCCTCTCGACTCGCTGCCGCAGTGGGCGCGCGACGCGAAGACGAAGATCAAGCCGATGCCGCTCGATCGCGCGCTCCTCGCGAAGCATCTCGACGAGTGGATGCGCTACTGGGACGCGAATATCCGCAACCGCAGCAAGAAAAGCTGATGACAGGGGCGGCGCGGCTCTCGCTCGACAAGCTCACGCGCCGGTTCAGGGACAAGCTCGCCGTCGACGCGCTCTCGCTCGAGATCGCGAGCGGCGAGCTCGTCGCGCTCATGGGCGCGAGCGGATCCGGAAAGACGACGACGCTCCGCATGGTCGCCGGCTACGAGCCACCGGACTCGGGGAAGGTGTGGCTCGAGGGAAAGGACATCACCACGCGCGCGCCGCGCGTGCGCGGATTCGGAATGGTCTTCCAGCACTACGCGCTTTTCCCGCACATGACGGTTGGACAGAACGTCGCGTTCGGGCTCGAGGCGCGTGGCGTGTCGAAGGCGGAGCGGAGCGCGCGCGCGGCATCGGCGCTCGCGAACGTCGGGCTCGAGGGCGCGTCGACGCGCGCGATCCAGTCGCTGTCGGGCGGCGAGCAGCAGCGCGTGGCGCTGGCGCGCGCACTCGTGATCGAGCCGCCGGTGCTGCTGCTCGATGAGCCGCTGTCGAATCTCGATCCGAATCTCCGCCGCAGCACGCGCAACGAGCTCCGCGCCACGCTGCGCCGGCTCGGCCTCACTGCACTGTTCGTGACCCACGATCAGGAGGACGCGTTCGCCGTCGCCGATCGTGTCGCGCTCATGGAGAACGGGCGCCTGCTCCAGGTTGGCGCACCAGAGGAGCTGCACGACAACCCGGTGTCGCGATCGGTGGCGGAGTTCATCGGCCGCGCGACGTTCGTGCCTGGCGACTACGATGGCCAGAAGGTGACGGTGCACGTCGCCGGCGGCGCGACGACGCTCGCCGCGCGCGCCCCCGCATCGCTCGGTCAGTCGCGCAACGTACTGGCAGTGCTGCGCCCCGACGCGCTCGCGTTCGTGAAGGATGGCACCGGCTGGCCCGGCATCGTCACCGATCGCCGCTTCGCCGGTACGCAGCTCGTGTACCGCGTGCGCGTGGACGAGCGCACCGAGGTCGAGCTCCAGAGTACCGATCGCGACGTGCGCGAAGGCGACAAGGTGTCCGTGCGCGTGGTGCGCGAGCCAGTGTCCGTGGTGGCGACGTGAAGCCCGACCAGCGCACGTCGTGGGCGCTCGCGGTGCCCGTGCTCGCGCTGCTGCTCTGGTGCGTCGTGTATCCCAACGTCACGATCATCGCCGGCTCCTTCGCCCACGGACTCGGCTACTGGCGCGAGTTCGCGCACAGCCCGAGCGATCGCGAGGCGCTGTGGACCACGCTCGAGGTGGCGTTCGGCTCCGTGATCGCCGCGGCCGCTGTCGGGCTCCCGCTCGCATTCGTGCTGAGCCGCGTCGAGTTTCGCGGACGGAGATTTCTCCAGGCCGTCGCGACGCTTCCCGCGGCGCTTCCGCCATTGGTCGGCGTGATCGCGTTCCTCTTCCTCTACGGCGAGAGCGGCGTCGTCACTCGGGCCGTTCAGCGGGGCCTCAACCTGTCCGAACCGCCGTGGCGACTCACGGGCGTCTGGGCGATCATCTTCGTGCATGCCTACACCATGTACGTCTACGTTTTTCTGTTCGTCTCCGCGGGCCTGGAGCGACTGGACGGCACGCTCGACGAAGCCGCGGCCGGACTCGGGGCGTCGACGCCGTTTCGCCTGCGGAAGGTGACGTTGCCGCTCGTCACGCCCGCGCTCGCAGGCTCGATGCTTCTCGTGTTCATGAGCGCGCTCGGTTCGTTCTCCGCGCCGTACATCTTCGGTGGCGGCCTTCGCGTGCTCTCCACACAGGTGGTCGCGTCCAAGCTCAACGGCGCGATGGGCATGGCGTATGTGGAGACGACGGTGATGGCGATCGCCGCAATCGCCGCGCTCCTGCTGTTGCGCTGGTTCGAGCGACGCCGCACGTACGCGCTCACGGGGAAGGGAAGCAACGTACGGATCGCTCTGCGCGGACCGCTTGCACGCATGGCGCCGCTGCTGGCCGCCGCACTCGTGTTCGTGCTCGTACTGCCGCACGCGATGATCGTGCTGGTCGCCTTCGCGCGCGACGGCACGTGGACCACGCAGGTGCTACCGCCGCAGTACACGCTCGAGAACTTCACGCGGCTCGCGCGCGACCCGCAGCTCTGGCTGCCGGTGCGCAACAGCATCTCGATGGCGGTGATCGCGACGGTCGCGAACATCGTCGTCTGCTTCGTCGCCGCGTATCTGCTCGCGCGTCGCCGCTTTGCGGGGCGCGGGCTGCTGCAGCTGCTCGTGGTGCTCCCGTGGGCGATTCCCGCGACGGCCATCGCGATCGGACTCGCGTCGACGTTTGATCGCACCGCGCCCGGGCAGCTCCGGCTGCTGCTCGTCGGCACGTTCTGGATTCTGCCGCTGGCGTATTTCGTGCGCGGCATCCCGCTCGTCACGAGCGCCGTCGAGAGCTCGCTTCGCCAGATGGATCCCTCGCTCGAGGACGCGGCACGCGGGCTCGGTGCCAGCTGGTGGCTCGCGATGCGCCGCGTCGTGATCCCCGCTGCGCGTCCCGGTCTCGCGGCGGGCGCAACGCTCGCGGCGATCACGGCCGTTGGCGAGTTCGTCGCATCGATCGTACTCTACACGCACGCCAATCGCCCGATCTCGATGGAAATTCTCGCCCAGCTCCGCAATCTCTCGTTCGGCACCGCCGCCGCGTACAGCGTGCTTCTCATTCTTCTCGTGCTCCTGATCTCCGTCGCCGCGCGCCTGCTGGGCGGCCGCGCGGAGCGGGTGGAGACCATCCCCACCGCATGATGAGACCACGCGTCGTGATCATCGGCGGCGGCTTCGCGGGACTCACCGCTGCGCGCGGGCTGCGGAAGGCCGACGTCGACGTCACGCTCGTCGACCGGACGAACCACCATCTCTTCCAGCCGCTCTTGTACCAGGTGGCGACAGCGGTGCTGGCGCCGAGCGACATCACGTCGCCCATTCGGTGGCTGCTGCGCAAGAACACGAACACGACGGTGTTGATGGCGGAGGTCGACGCGATCAACGTCGAGAAGCGCGTGGTATTCGCCGACAAGGGCAGGGTGGCGCTTCCGTTCGATTACCTCGTCGTCGCATCGGGTGCGCGCCACGCGTACTTCGGCCACGATGAGTGGGAGCCGCTGGCGCCGGGACTCAAGAGCCTCGAGGATGCGCTCAAGGTGCGCCACCGCTTTCTCATCGCGTTCGAGGAGGCGGAGAAGGCACAGCCGGAGGACCGGGAATCGTGGCTGCGCTTCGTGGTCGTGGG
>JAQBQC010000248.1 GCA_028287205.1 Gemmatimonadota bacterium | reverse complement strand
CGTTCCACGAGTCGAACGACTGCACCGTCGCATCGTCCTGCCCCCACGCGCCGTGGAGCCGAAAGCGATCGCCGATGCGCACCGGTGACAGCACCTTCACCGCCTCCTCGAACGCACGCTGGCGCTGTGGCGTCTTGAGCGGCGCATCCACGCGGCCGATGTCCAGGAGCACGCGCTTCGCCCGCGATGCCGCGAGAAAAAGGCGCTGCGTCTTGAGCTCGAACACGAGCGTCGCGGCAATGGAATCCGCGAGCGGAGACAGCTTCCCCACCCGCTCGATCGTCGGCGCGCGTGCGTTCTCCGCCGGCGCCGCATCGATGTGCGTCACCGATGACGTGTCGAGCGTCGGCGTGTCCGAGTCGTCCGTGGTGTCGGCACTGCTCGTGGTGTCGGCGGCGGCCGGGGCGACGGAAGGCGTCGCGCCGGCGGTGGCGCTATCGCTCGTGGCGCGCTGGGCAGGCGCCGCCTTGTCCGACTTCGGGGAACATGAGACAGTGCCAAGTGTCAGCAGAAGTGCCACAAACGTGATGGCGGCTGGCCAACGAGTTTTCGCGCAAAGTTGCAAAAGCATCCCGGAAAGACAGAATATTGGAGACCTGCTCGCTCTGCATAATCGCTGTCCCGCCCGTTATCCTCAAGCGCGTGCACATCTTGCGTGAGCGCGACGCAACCTGCACTCGCACGATGTTGCGGGCACCATCGACAATGCGTTTTATCTATAGAATGAGCGACTAAATACGCCGCCGCTCCTGACAGGGCGCGCCGAATGACGTTGGAGAACGATTGATGCCTTTTCTCGAGTTGGAAGGGAAGCCGGATCTCGAAAACAATCCGCGCGAGCTGGTCGGAGAAGTCGTAGTCGGCAGCGGATCACAGGCTACTTGGCGACTCTCGGGAAGCGACCTCGCCGCCCGTCACTTTCGCATCGCCTTGAACAACGGCACCGCGCAGGTGATCCCCGCCTCGCCGCAGAACGTCGTCGTTCTGAACGGTGAGCAGGTGCCCACGGATGGCGCCCCGCTCAACACCGGCGATATCGTCGCCGCCGGCCAGGCGCGCTTCGTGTTCCTCACCGATCTCAAGGCCAAGCGCCCCAGGCCCGTCACCGAGATGCCCGATGCGCATCTCATCGACGTCACGAACAAGAAGGGCTACACGCTGCGCCGCCGCGTGGTGCAGATCGGGCGCGAGATCGGCTGCTCGATCGTGCTCAAGGACCCCACGATCTCCCGCTTCCACGCGGACGTGCGGGCCGAGGGCGGGCAGTTCGTGCTGTACGCCATGGGATCGTCGGGGACGAAGGTGAACGGGGAGCCCGCCGTGGTCCCGCGCCTCCTCCGCGAGGGCGACCAGATCGCCATGGGCGACACGACCTTCACCTTCTCGTCGCTCGCCATGCCGCCCGGCATTCGCGCGGTGCAGTTCGAGGACCACGAGGACGACTCGTTCAGCCGCAAGAACACCCAGCTCGCCCAGCGGGCGGTCACCTCGGAGCACGGCAAGTACGCCCGGGGCCAGAAGAAGCAGCTCCCGCTCATCCCGATCATCATCGGCATCGGCGTCGTCGTCATCCTGCTGGTGCTATACCTGGTGTTCCGGCGTTAGTAGTGTGGTGAGTCGGAAATCGTAGTCCTTCGAGGCGTCATCCCCTTTGCGGTGATCCTTCAGCGCATCTCGCAGAGAGAGCGAGTCGAACTACGTGCACGAAAAGGGCAGCATCAAAACGAATCGAACCCGACGATGACGGAGTGCCCAAGCGCCTCTTCCAGCTGACGCTCTCGCGTTCGAAGTCATCGGTGAGGGTCGGTTCGATTCGTTCCATTCGTGTCATTCGTGTCCAGCCGTGTCACTCCCTGCCCCAGCGCATCCCGCGCTAATCGCTGCTCTCCAAGTCGTTGCGGGGCAGAATCTTACAGTGCCCGCAACGACCGCTCGCGTCATTGCCAATCCCGACAATATCTATTAGGATTGAGCACGCGCAATCGCGCGCGAGATTGCAGGGAAAGGAGTGGACATGGGCGGAAGTATCGAGACCCTGGTCAACAGGGAATACCAGTACGGATTCGTCACGGATATCGAGGCGGAGACCATCCCGCGCGGGCTCGACGAGAAGACAGTCCGGCTGATCTCGGCCAAGAAGGGAGAGCCCCAGTGGCTGCTCGATTGGCGCCTCAAGGCCTACGCCCGCTGGACCACGATGCTGGAGCCGCACTGGTCCAACGTCAGCTACCCGCCGATCGACTATCAGAACGTCATCTACTACTCGGCGCCCAAGCCCAAAAAGCAGCTCGGCAGCCTCGACGAGGTCGATCCCAAGCTCCGCGAGATGTATGGCAAGCTCGGCATCTCGCTCAACGAGCAGAAGCGGATGAACAACGTCGCGGTCGACGTCGTGATGGACTCGGTGTCCGTCGGCACGAGCTTCAAGGCCGAGCTCTCCAAGCTCGGAATCATCTTCTGCTCGTTCGGCGAGGCGGTGCGCGAGCATCCCGAGCTCGTGCGGAAGTATCTGGGCTCCGTGGTGCCGCACTCGGACAACTTCTTCGCCGCCCTCAACTCCGCGGTGTTCAGCGATGGCTCCTTCGTGTACGTGCCGAAGGGCGTGCGCTGCCCCATGGAGCTGTCGACGTATTTCCGCATCAACGCGGAAGGCACGGGCCAGTTCGAGCGCACGCTCATCATCGCCGACGAGGGCTCGTAAGTGAGCTACCTCGAGGGATGCACGGCGCCCAAGCGCGACACGAACCAGCTGCACGCGGCCGTGGTCGAGCTGATAGCCCTCAAGGATGCGACGATCAAGTATTCGACGGTGCAGAACTGGTTCGCCGGCGACGAGAATGGCGAGGGCGGCATCTTCAACTTCGTCACCAAGCGCGGCAAGTGCGCGGGTGAGAACTCGAAGATCTCGTGGACGCAGGTCGAGACGGGATCCGCGATCACGTGGAAGTATCCGAGCGTGATCCTGCAGGGCGACAACTCGGTGGGCGAGTTCTACTCGGTGGCCGTGGTGAACAACCACCAGCAGGCCGACACCGGCACGAAGATGATCCACATCGGCCGCAACACCCGCAGCACGATCGTCTCGAAAGGCATCTCGGCCGGCCAGGGGAACAACAGCTATCGCGGCCAGGTGAAGGTGCTGCCCAAGGCGGCCTTCGCGCGCAACTACACGCAGTGCGACTCGATGCTCATCGGGAATCGCTGCGGCGCGCACACTTTCCCGTACATCGAAGTGCAGAATCAGTCGGCGACGCTCGAGCACGAGGCGTCGACGTCGAAGATCGGTGAGGATCAGATCTTCTATCTCACGCAGCGCGGCATCTCGAAGGAGAACGCGGTGTCGATGATCGTCGCCGGATTCTGCAAGGATGTGTTCAAGGAGCTCCCCATGGAGTTCGCACTCGAGGCGCAGCAGCTCCTCGGCATCACGCTCGAGGGCAGCGTCGGTTGATCCGACGGCGCCTCGACTACCACAGGATTATCGCTCCGTGCTCGAGATAAAGGATCTGTACGCCAAGGTCGGCGACCGTGACATCCTTCGCGGGATCTCACTCTCCGTCGCATCGGGCGAAGTGCACGCGATCATGGGCCCCAACGGCTCCGGCAAGAGCACGCTCGCGCAGGTGCTCGCGGGAAATCCGGCGTATGAGG
>JAQBQC010000253.1 GCA_028287205.1 Gemmatimonadota bacterium | reverse complement strand
TTGCCGCGCGCGTCGAACGCGATCCCCCACGGCTCCTTCTGCGTGGAGATCGTGACAGATGGCGTCGATGCTCCGCTCGCGAGCTGCGCCGGCGTGTACTTGTGGATCTCCTGATTGATGTAGTCCGTCACCCACAGGTTGCCAGCGGAATCGAACGCGGTGCCGGCAGTCGTGAGATCGGCGGACGCCGCTCCGATCGTGTCCGCCGCCGCGACGGTCCCCGCGGCGGCGAGCTGCGGCGACGTGAATCCCTCTGCGAGATTCGCTCGCCCCCACTTCCCCACCCACAGCGCGCCCGAGCCTCCGCGGATCGCGTAGGTGCCGGTGAAGGTTTTTGTCTCGCCGTCGGCGAGGAGGAGCGCGCTGTCGGACATGACGCCGGTGAGCACGGGGCTGACGATCGAATCGGCCGCCGCCGCATCTTCGGCCCGCGCCAGATATTCTCCGGCGGTTAGCCCGCGCAGGGTGTCCGTGGCCGCAACGCGCATGGTGCTCGCGGCCGGGCCGTGGATCGCGACGGCGGCCGCGCGAGCGATCGGCGTATTCACCACGACAACGAGCGCACTGCTGCCAGCTGCGGTCCCGACTTCACGATTGCCGCACGCAACGATCGCCGGCACACTCGCCAACACCGTCGCGTAGCGCACGAAAGAGCGCAGCTCCATCAGGACCTCGACTTCTGGGTGGCGAGACGCTCGGGCCGCGGTCGGCGCTTCGAGTTGCCGCTGCGAAGAAGACGATTTGCCTCCCCTTCAAGCCACCACGCGGCGGGCCCTTCGTGTTAAGCTCCGACGTCGTCCCTCCACCCTTCCCGATATGCCGAAAAAGCCAGCCTCGAGCCTCCCGATCGACCGACTGCGCGAGCTCTGTCTCGCCCTGCCCGAAGCGCACGAGGTCGAGGCCTGGGGCGAGCCCACGTTTCGCGTCAAGAACAAGATCTTCGCCATGTACGCAGCGTCCGAGAATCACCACGGCGCCGGGAGACCATCCGTCTGGGTGAAGTCGACGCATCTCATCCAGGACATGCTCGTCCACGAGGATGCGCTTCGATACTTCGCGCCGCCCTACGTTGGCCCGAAAGGATGGCTCGGCATTCGACTCGATCGGCGTCCGAACTGGAAAACGGTGACGGAGCTGCTCCGCGACGCATATCTCCTCACGGCTCCCAAACGCATCGCCGCGATGCTCGACGTGCGCTAGACGCGCGCTGGATGCACGAAGGCCGCCCCGAAAGGCGGCCTTCGTCATTTTGTATTGCAAACCTCGCCGAGCTAGCCCTGCTTCACGGCCTCGATCTCGATGGAGACCTTCAGCTCGTGGCCGACGACTACGCCGCCGCTCTCGATCGCCTGGTTCCACGTGAGCCCGAAATCGCGGCGGTCGAGCTTCGTCTTCGCGCTGAAGCCGATGCGCTCTCCACCCCACGGATCCTTTCCCGATCCCTCGTTGGTGGCCTCGAGCGTGATCTCGCGCGTCACGCCGCGGATCGTGAGGTTGCCAATCACCTTGAACTCAGAGTCGTCGCCGGCGATTCGCGTGCTCTTGAACGTGATCTCCGGAAAGTTCGCCGCATCGAGGAAGTCGGCGCTGCGGAGGTGGTCGTCGCGCTGCCCGGTGCGCGTGTCGATGCTCGCAGCCTTGAGCGTCGCGCTCACGGACGAGCGTGATGGATCGCCATTCGCGATCACGATCTCACCTTCGACGTCGGCGAAGTGTCCCTTCACGGTGCTGATCATGAGGTGCTTGACTGCAAACTCGACGTTCGAATGGCTGGGATCGATCTTCCAGGTGCTGCTCGTTGCGGGTGCTTGGGTGGTCGCCATGGGTGTGCTCCGGGTATCGTGTGTGAAGATCTCTTGAATTCAAGATAATTCACCCCTATTTAGTTCCCGGACCCCCAACGAGCTCTGCATGCAGCCCCATCTTCTTGATCAGCCGCGCCGCCGACCGCTTCTCGGCCAGCGTCAGCCCGCTCGTCGCCAGCTCGATCACCGCCGCATGCCCCGGCCAGATCCGCCGCATCAGCGCATTCCCAGGCGCTGTGAGCTGCAGATAGGTCCGGCGCTTGTCCGCCTCGCACACTCTCCGCTTGATCAACCCTCGCTCGACGAGCTTGTCGATCACATAGGTGAGGCTGCCGCTGCGCAGCAGCACGCGCTTGCTCACCTCGCCGGCGGAGAGGTCGCCTTTGTGAAAGAGCTCCTCCATCACGGCGAATTCCGTGAGCGACAGCTCTCCGCGCTCGACGTCGCGCTTGGCCATTTCCGCCACCGCCTCGTGCGCGCGACTCAGCACCACCCAGAGCTTGAGTGCCGCGTTCTGATCGTCGTCGGAGAGTACCGGATCGGAGGCCATGGCGAAGCGGAAGATAGCGAAAGCTTTGCGTCCGCCGCGAGAAGGAGCTCCCGTTGCTGCTCAAGCCGCCCGAGCCCGCTGGCGGGGATCGTGCATAGATTGACGCCATGACCGCCCCCCCGCCGGCCGAAGAGCTGGATTCCGAATTCTCGCGCCGCAACGAGCCCACGCCGTCCGCGTCCACCGCCCCAGCGCCGCCTGGCGAGGTTCAGCCGCCCAATATCGAGAATCTCCAGAGCGCGAGTGAGCAGCCCGCAGTGCGCTCGCTCGCGGGCATTCTGCTGCTCGTCATCGCGTTGTTCTACACGTTGTACTTCGCACGTGCCTTCTTTCTTCCCGTCACCTTCGGGCTGCTGCTCAATCTTCTCCTCAGCCCTTTCGTGCGAACGCTCAAGCGCGCGCGCATTCCGGAGCCGGTGGGGGCCGCTCTCGTCGTGCTCTCCATCGTCGCCGCCGTAGGAATCGGCGGCTACTTCCTCGCCGATCCGGCGCAGGCGTGGATCGCGAAAGCCCCGCAGACGGTCGCCACCGCCAACATGAAGATCCGAAAGCTCCGGCGCCCGGTGGAGCAGGTGACGAAGTCCGCCGATCAGATGGCGCGTGCCGCTACGTCGACGAGCGGCGCACCGCGCCCGCAGGAAGTGACGCTCGCGGGACCGTCGTTCATGGATCGCGTCCTCTCGACTTCGGCGACATTTCTCGCTGGCGCGCTCGAGACGCTGGTGCTTCTCTATTTCCTGCTCGCGTCCGGCGATCTGTTCCTGCAGAAGCTCACGAAAATGCTGCCGGAATTTCGCGACAAGAAAAAAGCGGTCGCGATCGCGCGCGAGACCGAGACCTCCATCTCGATGTACCTGTCCACGGTCACGCTCATCAACGTGATCGAGGCGCTGGTCGTCTCGGCTGTGATGTGGGCGCTCGGGATGCCCAATCCGGTACTCTGGGGAGTACTCGTGTTCTTTCTCGAGTTCGTCCCCTACCTGGGCGCGCTCGTCATGGTGGGCGTGCTCACGCTCGCCGCGCTGTCCACCTTCGAGGGCGTGGGCCACATCATCGCGGTTCCTGCGAGCTATCTGGCGATCAATCTGCTCCAGGCGTACGTGCTCACACCGATGCTGCTCGGCCGCCGGCTCACGCTCAACCCCGTCGCGATTCTGATGGGGTTGATTCTCTGGTGGGAGATATGGGGCGTGGCCGGCGCGTTCATCGCCGTCCCGTTGCTCGCAACCCTCAAGATTCTCTGCGATCACATCGAGACGCTCGCCCCGGTGGGCGAGTTCCTCGGCGACTGATCTCTACAGACGGCTCTTCTTGATGAGTATCGCCGCCTCGACGTTGCGAAGCGTGACGCTCGTGACTGGCGAGCCCAGCGTGCCATCGGCGTTCAACGGCACCCACTGATCAGTGGTCGGAAGCGGAATCGTCACTGCGGTGCCGTCGGTGTAGACGTGCGATCCCCATCCCTGATTCACTCGCATGATCACGAGCGCGCGATCCATGTCGCGGGTGTACAGGGCGTACGCCTGTCCCTGCGGGTCCGTGCCGCGTGACGCGAGCACGCGTGCGCCTAGCGGATGCCCGACGTTCGCTTCCTGTGCACGGAGCCACATCGAGGAGTAGGGCGAGTTCCACGAGTTCTCCAGCTGCAGCGTCAGATTCTGCGGCGTGGATGAGACGATCATGTAGTAGCTCGCAAGCTCCCACATCTTCATGCGCCCTGCGGGTGTCGCCGAGTTGCCGTGCGGAAACCAGGCAATCGTATTCACATAGGGCGAATCGTACAGATTCACGAAATCCACGAGCACGCCCTGGCTCGTCAATCCCTCCACCCACTGCCAGGTTTGCGCGGTGCCGGAGAAGAGCGGGTTGTTCAAACGCTCGAGGTGTGCGGCGCCGGCAGCGATCGCGTTTGCACGATCGAAGGCCCTCGTGTACTCCGCGGTGTTGAGCATCAGCGTCTTGCTTCCGATTCCCCGCTTGATCGCGGCGAAGGTCGCAGTCTGAGGGGCCTCGAAATCCGAGGCCGCGGGAAATTCCATGCTGCCGGCAGTGTTGTTCGTCATGTCCGACGATGCCTCGTCCACGAAGGCGCCGCCTTCGTTCGCCGTGATGCGCTGGAATCGGTCGACCTGATAGAGCCGGGCACCCTCGTCCGCCGGATTGATCACCCAGCGCTGCGAGTCCCAGATCCGCACGACCTTGCGGTGCGCCGAGTCACGCGCGGTGCCGCCGATGTGGAGGAATGCGTTCTCGAAATTGTACGACGTATGCGCCTGATACCACGCGACCATGTCGTTGTAGTATCCGGTGGTGAGCGACCCTGGGCGCGTGCCCGTAATGATCACCGTCCACTCGAGCGCGTATGGCAGGTGGCCGACCGTCGCATTCACGCGGCGCCACTCCGAGCCCGTGCCTGACATCGCGAAATCGTAGTGCTGTCCTGCCCACTGGCGCTCGGCGGGATTCCACGCGTAGTAGAAGTCCGTCATCATCGTGCTGATGTGCGTCCAATGCGGCGACGTCGCGCTGTACGTGCTGTACAGCGAGCCACTCGACGGCGGTGGTGTGATCGGAGGAGGTGGCGGCGGCACGGGCCCCGGCGGTGGCGCCGGAGCGGTGCCCGGAGCCGATGAGGCCACGACGCGAAGCTGCGTGGTCGCCTGATTGGTGCCTACGTGCGCAATGATGCTCAGCGTTCCCTGCGCCACGCCGGTGATGTTTCCGCTGGTGTCGACGGTTGCAAGCGCCGGGTTCGAGCTACTCCACGTGACGGGCACGTCTGCGACGACATGGTTGCTCGCATCCGTGACGGAGGCGAACAGGGGAAGCGTCGCTCGCACGGAGAGCTGCACCGTGGCCGGAGACACCGACACCCAGTGCGGCACCGCCGGAGCGTTCGACACGCTCACATCGGCGTACGCGCTCTGCAGCCCCGACGCGACGAATATCTTCGCGCTGCCGAGTGTGTGCGCGGTGACCACCCCGGCGCTGGACACAGTTGCGATGGAGGAATCACTCGTGCTCCAGACTTCAGGCTGTCCGGTGACATCGCGCCCCGATGCATCCTGCATCTGCACATCGAG
>JAQBQC010000235.1 GCA_028287205.1 Gemmatimonadota bacterium | reverse complement strand
AGAGCAGAATCATCGGGCGCGTGAGGAGCGTGGCGCGCGGAACGGCGCGCGGAACGGCGCGCGGAACGGCGCGCGGAGCGGGGCTGCTCGTCACCGCTGCTGTGTGAAAGGCGCGTTGCTGCTCGGCGTTTCTGGAGCGAACGATTTTCCGCTGAGCACGAGCCCGGAGACGACGAGCGATCCGATGAGGGCAGCGCCGAGCGCGACGAGGGCGAGCACGTGGAATACGAGCGCGGCACCGTATCGGCGCGTGATGAGAATCGCCTGGGCGCTGTAGTCCGTGGAGGGATCGATGCCGCTCACGCGCAATGTGTAGGTGCCCGGAGAACGGATCGTGAAGGAGTAGAGCTCGACCCGTGAGCGCGACATCGACGTGACGCTCGTCCGGAACACGATCGCGTTGAGCGCGATCTGTGTTCCCGATTCGGCGCTCGAGAGTGCGAAGCGGAGACTGGCGGGACGAGCGGTGAAGACGGGGCCATCGAGATTGAGCGCGAAGCTGCCGCTACTATTGATGGTCACCTGCTGCTCGGCGCTGACGGGCACGGAGGCGATGACGGATCCGCGCACGGTGCGGAGGAGGCTGAGGGCGGTGAGCGTGAGGAGCGCGAGTGCTGCGAGCGCGACGGGGATGGTGAGGAGCAGCCACGATCGGCTCACGAGTGCGTGCTCGTTCGGGTGACGTTTCGGGGGCGCGGAGTGTCCCCGCTATGCTGGCGTCGGGCGAGCGCGGGCGCAATGCTTTCGGGTGCGCGGAGGGGCGGGAGAAGACTTGAGGAAGACTAATCGGGACACTAGCTTACGCACTCTTCGGCCAGGTAGCTCAGTTGGTAGAGCAGCGGACTGAAAATCCGCGTGTCGGGGGTTCAATTCCCTCCCTGGCCATTTTGCGCGCTGAGATGATCGGTGTACTTCACAGAACAAAGCGCTCGACGTTTAGTCGGGCGCTTTTTCGTGTTTGTGTGATGCTGAGGCACAGCTGATCATCTGCGCTCATTCTCACCGTCGTCTTTTGACTCGCGAGTAGCCGTTTCATCGATGTTCGGCGATGACGGGCGTGAACGCTCACCGCCTCGGTATCCGCATTCGATTTCTAGGGGGTGGGCGGAAGGAGCGTCTTCACGGGAACGAGGCTGCTCGTGGTGGTTCCGTTGCCAAGCCCGCCTTGGGAGTTGTCGCCCCAACAGTACACCTCGGCATTGTAGGTGATGCCGCATGCGCTGGCGCCACCCGCATCGATCGACACGAAGGTCAAGCCGCCCGCCACGGCAGCTGGGGTGCTGCTATTGTCCAAAGTTCCGTTCCCCAGTTCGCCGACGGCGTTGCTTCCCCAGCAGTACGCCACGCCTTGCGGCGTGATGCCGCAGCTGGATTGGTTCCCTGCACTGACTTCACTGAACGTGAGATTGCTCGCGACCCGTTCGGGCGTGGGGTGCGGATCGTCATCGCGCGATCCAATGCCCAGGGAATAATCCCCATTGTGACCCCAGCAGAATGCTTCGCCATCCCGCGTGAGCCCGCACACGTGAAAATCTCCCACGCTCAGCGACGTGAAGTGATGCTGTCCCGTGACGAGCTGCGGAGTGGCACTATTTCTCTCGTCCGCGCTTCCGGTTCCAAGCGCTCCGGCCTCGTTATCCCCCCAACAGTAGACATCTCCCTGCGCCGTGAGTCCGCACGCATAGCCCACACCCACCCCAATCGATTTGAAGGTGTGTCCGCCAACCACCTTGACCGGTGACGCGCTCGCCGTATCGGCACCGTTGCCCAATTCGCCGTCCATCCCTTCGCCCCAGCAGTACGTATCGCCTTCATCGGTCAGCGCACAACCGCTCGCACTTCCCTCACTGAGAGCCTTGAACTTATGATCCGCGTTGAAAGGTACGGGCGTGAGATGCAGCGGAAGCGGGTCGGCTGCGAGGTCGTCACCATAGTAGCCCCAGCAGTAGAGCGACTGGGACGTTCGCTCTATGCCGCACGCCGTGAACTCACCTATACCCAGGGAAGTGAAACTCAAGCCGCCACCGGCGGGCACCGGCACATCGCTGTCTTCGGTGGTCCCGTTACCGTACGTACCGAAGACGTTATAGCCCCAACAGTGAGGCGTTCCACTGAACAGCGTGAGGAGACATGTCGAGCCGCTGCCCCCAAGCGCCAGCGCACCAGCCGCCGTGAGCACGAAATGCGTTGGCCCCGACGTGGGAACGGAGCTCGAATCGCGACATGCGGCGGCACAGAGCAGCGCGCACGCGGCGAGCGCGCTGGGCCATTTGGAACGGGAGGAGATTCCACGCTTCCCACGCGAGGAACTCAGCGTGGGCGCGCGCAGTGCGGCGCGGCCGCTCGTGTCAGTGTAGGTCATCCGGCCAATCCCGGCGCCAATCCTGTAGCCGCACTCGTTCTACGGCGTAGGCGTGAGAAGCGTCTTCACGGGAACAAGGCTGCCCGTGTTGGTTCCGTTGCCCAACTCACCGTACTGGTTGAACCCCCAGCAGTACACGTCTCCATCGTCCGTAATGCCACACGCGGAACCGGCGCCGGACCCTATGGACACGAAAGTCAAGTTGCCTGCGACCTTGACCGGCACATTGCTGTTATCCGTGGTTCCGTTCCCTAAGGCCCCACTCGAGTTGCCTCCCCAACAATAGGCTACACCAGCGGGTGTAATAGCGCAGGTAGAACCCGGTCCCGCCGCGAGAACACTGAACGTGAGCTTGCCCGCAACCGGCTCCGGCGTGGCGTGCGGGTCGTCGTCACGAGTCCCAATGCCCAATTGGCCCGACGAATTGTAGCCCCAGCAGAACGCTTCTCCAGATCGCGTGAGGCCGCAGGCGTGGTTTGAGCCGACGCTCAGTGACATGAAGTGATCCTGTGCCGCGACGAGCTGAGGAGTGGCGATGGGGCCATCCGTCGTGTCTCCGTATCTAACATCACGCGGCCAGCAGTATGCGTCTCCTTGCGTCGTGAGGCCGCACGCACTCACATCTCCCACTCCGACAGACTTAAAAGCGTGACCACCGGGAACCTTCACCAGTGGGAAAACGAGTGTCCGCTCTCCGCCACCGCCCCAGCAGTATGCGTCCTCGTCAACAGTGACCGCACATCCACTTCCACTTCCTTGGCTCACCTCCTTGAACTTGTGACTGCTATCTACGAGTACCGGTGTGAGCTCCGGGGTCAGATCGTTCGGGTTGCGACCGGACGGGCCGTTCGATCCCCAGCAATACAGCGCGAGTGAGGACTTCTCTATGCCACAGGACTTCCACAAGCTCACGCTGAGTGCGGCGAAGCTCAACCCGCTACCGGCAGGCACCGGAACATTGCTGCTTTTAGTACTCCCATTGCCGAAATTTCCGGCGATGTTGTATCCCCAGCAGTAAGCGTTTCCACCGAACAGCGTGAGCACGCACGCCGTGCCACTGCCAGCGCCTCCCAGCTCGAGAGCACCCGCAGCCGTCAGCACGAAGTGCGTCGGCCCCGTGGCGGGAACGGAGCTCGAATCGCGACACGCGGCAGCAGCCAGCAACGCGCAGGCGGGGAGCACCTTCCACCAACTCGACGGGGAGGCGATTCCAAGCTTCCCACGTGAGGAACGCAGCGTCCGAGCGCGCCACGTGACGGGGCTGCCACTGTCAGCGTTTGTCATCCGGCCAATCCCAGCGCCAATCCGATGCGCACGACGAGGTTGCTTCCCGATCCACTCGGGCCGGTGACCTTCAGACCATTGGAGGCGTTGCGTACGACGAAGTTGCCGAATCTGGTATACCCGTACGTACTTCCGAGGTCCAGATTCAGGCGAGAGCTGAGTCGCACCAACACTCCTCCTCCGCCGTTCAGGGTGACTCCCGTCGCGGAGCCGCTCACGTCGCCCACCGTAAGATTCTGCTCGAGCAATGAGAAGCGCACGGAAACGTAGGGAGCGAATGCGTTGCTTCGCACCACGATCACATAGCGCGGCTCGATGAATCCTCCGTACAACTTCAGCTTCTGGTCCAGCCCCGTGATGGCGTGCCGCGTATACTGCACCCCGGCACCGAACGACCATGCACTCGGAGTGAAGCGGGCCTGAACTTCGAATCCATAGCCGCGATGCAGTCCATCGAACGCGCTCCCGTAGAGCTGCGCGTTCAATCCAGAGCCCTGCAACGAGAATCGCTGGGCAGACTGCGCGGCAACTACAGCCGGCGCCAGATGCGCTGCGATGGTGCACAGCGCGAGCAGGCGCGATCTCAGCAAGGGAGCCTCAAGGGGCACACTTTCACCCGCCCTCCTGCGTCCACCGAAGCAAAAATTTTTCCGGACGCGATGCCAGCCGCGCCAGTCTTCCTTCCACACCCATAGTGAGTGTGACCTGCACATTGCGCAATATCCCTTGCTACTTGAACCCGCTCGTGACCTTGCAGCTCGTCATCTTCCAGCGCCCATTGCTCGATTCGAACTCGGCGCGGAAGCTCACCAACTCAGACCGGGACGCACCAAATGCTGTCCTCCACGTGAGCTTTGCCTTGAAGTCGGCGAATCTCACAGCTCCGACGACTCCGATCGAATCAACCTGGTCTTCGACAACCGTCAATCGCGAAGCTTGATCACGCATCAAATCGAGGAGATTCTTCTTCGTGCGCTCCTCGGCGGCGCTCTTCGACTGGTACAGAGTCGCGGCACGAGCTATGTCCCTGGACCGCAGCGACTGCACGTACGCGCTTACCTGTGTGCGAATCTCGGCGCGGGCTCCATTGCTCGCGTCCGTTGCGAGAGGGGCAGAGTCGGCATTGGTTCGACCCTCTCTCGTGCTGTCCCCACGGCTCACCGACTCGCGCGGAACAGAAACGGTTGAATCGATGCGCGCGATGGGCTGCGTGGGAGGCGACACGACCGGCGCCGGTTCCGTGGTTCCTGCGGCGGGAGCCGAGTCGCCAGTTACCAAAGTGCTTGGTGCTTGGTTACTGTCCGTCGAACTCGAGGTCCTCGCCGAAGCACTTCGCAGAGTGCCGGGCCTGACGGACGAAATGATGGAGCGCGTGCGCGGTGGCGCCGCGCTATCGACCTCCACACGCTGTTCTGGCGTCGCAGAGATTCCCGAGCTGTCAGATACGGGCGCCGGCGTCGGCGGCGACTCCGCTTTGGTTGGACGAGAGGCCACCACGGGCGGTGTCGCGGTGTGTCGCAACGGAGCAGGCGTCGCGAAAGAGCCATGGAGCACGACTGATGCTAGGGCGGCCGTCGATATCAACGTGATTGCGAGTCGGCCGGCGGTGCTCCAACCCAAGCCAGCGATGCCGGCTCGAAACAGAAGCTGGCGTATGCGCGCGGGAAGCAGCATGACCAGCGGCGACTGCGGAGCTTTGTCGAGAAGCTGGAGTACGGCATGGTCGGAGATCTCGCCTCGTCCCGTCAACTGCTCGAGCGCGCGTCGAAGTTGGCGACGACTTGATCGGAGCTGCGGAGCGATTGCATAGCGCTGCACGGCGAGATCCAGCACTCGCCGTTGGGCCGCGAGCGAGTTGGCCGGCACCTTCTGTCGCTCGAGCAGTCCGACGAGGGCTTCGCGCACCGACAACGTCTCACCCGGATCGAGTCGGTCGACCAGCAGCGAGCGGATTTCGTCAGGAATCGATCCGAAGCGAAACCACGGGAGACGAACGAGGCGGAGGAGATTGTCTTCGTCGACCAGGTCCTCACCAACGGACGGAAGCGCGGCGAGGTAGAGCGTCAAGTCCCAGTGCAGCTCCGGATAGATCGCGCACGCGCACAGCAATCGGAATAGCTGTGGACCGAGGTATGCGCGAAGTTGCTCGAGCGCGATCGCTGGCTCGAGATTGGGTTCGACGCCCGCATCCCCCCGTGGGCGACCAACATCCGGACTCGCCGGCGTGCGAAAGAGCGCCACGGCGGTGCGAAGACCATCGATCGTCGCGGGCAGTACGATGAATTCCGTAGCCAGAGCCCGCTCGCGCACACTCCAGCGCTCCGGCGGTTCCGGCGTAAGCACCGCTCGATCAGACCACGACCGAAATAGCTCCGTCCAGCTGGCGAGAAACCCGTCAACCGGGTCGATTAGCCGTTCGCCGCTGCCGAAGATAATGAGGCGGTGCGCCGGGTGACTTCTGCGCAGGTTGGCGAGTAGAATCGGCTCGCCACCGGAAGTCGGATGGCATATTCGTGGATCTTCGTCGTATGCGTAGCTGGTGACGTGAACGCCTTCTCGCCAAAGCGTTTCCGCGAGATCCGCGAAGAGTCGTGTCTGATGATCGCGAAAGCTCGATCGCTCGATCAGGAATAAATATTCCGCGGGCCGCGTGTCTCTCGCGTAGCGGAGCGTCGGGTACCCTCCCGCGTCGATCGTCGCCGCGATGCTCGGCTCGATGGACAAGCGCTCCATCGCAGTTGGCTCACGTTCGCGCAGCGCGAGTGTGAGATCGCGGAGTTCAGCCGAGCGCGCGTACGGATTCGCTCTTGTGGGAACGCGTATCGGCCACGCGAATGGCGGTCGCGGTGCGCGCACGCGCCGCAGGATGAGTTTGCGGCGCCTGCTTCGCACGATCTCCGCGACGGCGAACACGAAAAGCGGCGCAACGATGAGCACCCAGCGCAATGTGTCGGCCCAGCCCCCGAGACTAAATGCAGGCCGGCCAATCGATGTGGGTGGCGAAGGGACAGACGTGGGTGGCCGTGTCGCGGGTTGCTCAGGCGATACGATCGGGGGGCTCACCGTGACGGTGTGCGCACGCTGGAACGCGTGCGGACGAAGACGAGGAATGCTCCAGATCACCGCGAGCACGAGCACCGCCAACAAGCCAAGCATCGCGAGCCGGATGCGCTTTTGCTGCGATCCGCCGTGCGACGGCGCCGGAGCTTCCGTTGCAGAACCCGCGCTCAGTACCCGATTGGGTTCGGCACGCTCGGCGACCGATGACCAGGATTCGATGATTCGATCGAACGCTTCGTAGAATGCCTGTTGCTGCTCCGGGTTGGTCGCGAAGAGCGGACAGAGATACGTCTTCAGGCGCTGCGGCTCGAGGTCTGCGCCGACCTCCGCGAGAAGGATGTGCAGACGCCGGTGATGATCGATGCCGATCTCAAACCCCAGTAGCCGCAGGTGCTCGAGAAGATCGGACGAAGGAAAGGCGGTTGGTGGCGCACTCGCCACGATCAGGCTCCGCGTGTCGCCCGGTGCGCCAGCTCCTGCTGCATGAGCACGAGATCTTCCTTGCTCTTGGCCAGAATGGAGTATGTGAATGCGAGCGCCTCTGCTTCGGCGGGTCCAATCCGGTCGAGGTCGAGACCGAGATTATCGAGCATTCGCACCCACGCGAGCAATTCCGCCGTGGACGGCTTCTTTCGCAGTCCCAGTTCTCTGATGCGCTCAAAGTGCCGTATCGCGCTCTCCACCATGGCTGGAGCGAACCGACTGCCGGGACGTAGCCGCCGCTGGATGATGAGACGCAGTCGTTGCGCGTCGGGAAAAGGGATGTGATAAAACACACATCGGCGAAGGAATGCGTCAGGGAGAGTACGCTCCGAATTGCTGGTCAGAATGACAATGGGCCGATACGCAGGATCAGCCACGAATGTCTGTCGGGTTTCGCGGACAGTGAAGCGCATCCCCTCGATCTCGTCGAGCACGTCGTTCGGTACATCGCGTGGAGCCTTGTCCACTTCGTCGATCAGAACGACAGCGCGACTCGGTCCGCTCCCTCGTAGCGACGGAGGAAGGAACCTGTCTGCTGCAGCGGGTGCCATGGCGCAAAGGATTGCGAGTCCCAGCGACGCATACTCGATGTAGTTCTCGACATCCGCGTGGACCTTGCTGAACTGCGCATCGTGGAAGTGCCGCAAGCTATCGTACCGGTAGAACAGATCGCGCGCGGTGGAGGTGGACTTCGTGTTGAACACGAAGGGCGACGGCAATCCCAGCTCGTAGGCGACGCTACGCGCGAATTGAGTCTTACCCGTTCCTGGCTCGCCGGTAACAAGGAGCGGCTGTCCGAGTGCGATCGCAACGTTGGTTGCGTCGCGGAGCCCATCATCCGCGAGGTACCCGGCGGGATCGTCGATCCACTCGCCTGAGTCGACGGGTGGTAAGCGAACACCGCGCTCGAGAATGGTGGATCCGTCGCCCCCATAAACCCGGAAGTCATTACTGGCCTTCATTGCCGTCGATCCGATGATGAAGCCAGATCCGCGACGAACGCGCGATGAATTTCCCGCAGCGCCGCCTCGACTTCGGCCATGTGCTTGATCTCGCCGGTTTTGAAGATCGCATCCGACAGCTCTCGCCAGCGCTGCTCCGAGTCGTAGATGCCGTTCTGGCTGAACCACTCCTTTACGTCGTCGGCAGTAATGGAGCCGAGCACCTTGAGAATCATGGTCGAACAACGACGAGGCTGCGAGACAAGCAATTGGTCCAGGCGCTGAAGAATGCGATTCGTCGTCATGACACGCGGCCATGGCGGCCACGCCAGGCGCATCGAACGCGCGGCCGGGTAGACGAGCTCGAGGAACACGACGAAGAGCGGTCCATGCTGGGATTCTGTCAGCTCGCCCCAGAATTCATCGACGTACCAGGCGAGCAGTTCCTCCGTGGACTTGTCCCACGTGGCGGCGCTCAGCCGATGTTGGATCACCACTACGGCATTCAGCGCGAGGGGAGCGAGTCGGCCAAGCGCGCGTGCCGAGAGTTCCTCGTTGAGGTATGAAGGATCAGCCTCTCGGAAAAGTGAGATCTGTAGATCGCGCTTGCTGGTCTCGAGCGGATCGCCCACGGGCCAGGGAGCTTTGATCGTGGCAACGGTGCCCCGATCCAGGCCGGTCCACTCCGCAGCGAAGTGACTGATTCTCGTGGCGACGAGACGCTCTACGAGACTCGCATGCGCCTGACCCTCATCACCGTGCACGACGTAAACCTGCGGCCGCCAGGGATGACGCCGATGCTCAGCTCCAAAGTGCGCGTCGAACGCGTTGACTTGCGACCAACGATTACAAGTGCGACTGACGATCCAGCCGAGATTCCGGGTGCTTGCACGAGTGGCTGTGACACTCGATCCGTGCAGCCGGATCATTGTGCCGCCGGCGGAGGCCGACTGCGACTCCAACGCTTCAGCGAAAGCGGTTGCCGTGGCGAACCGCTCCTCCGGGGACTTCGCAAGTGCTCTTGCGATGGCGTCGCTCACGCACCGAGGAACTTCGGGGCGCACTTCGCGGAGAAGAGGCGGAATCTTGGTCAAGTGCGCGGCCACGAGCTCCTGAGGCGTGCCTCCCGTGAACGGAGGAGTGCCGGCTAGCATCTCGTATCCGACAACACCGAGCGCGTAGATGTCCGCCCGCCCGTCGACATCACGGCCACCAGCCAACTGCTCAGGGGCCATGTAGCCCGGAGTTCCCAGACCGAGGCCCGTGCCGGTCAATCGCTCGCCTTCCATTGCCTCGAGCCTGACACGCGCGATGCCGAAGTCCGCCAGAAGTGCATGCCCGTGTTCGAGCAGAACGTTTTCCGGCTTGACGTCTCGGTGCACGACGTCTTCAGCATGGGCAGCGGCGAGCGCCTCTGCGATCTCGCGCAGGAGCCGGATGGACTCGACGATCGGGAGCCGCCCCTCGCGCTCGAACCGCAATCGCAGGGATTCGCCGCGGACGTACGGCATGACATAGTAGAGAAACACGCCCCGCGCTCCAGCCGAAAGCACCGGAAGGATGTGCGGATGCTGGAGCTTTGCGGTCAGGAGCATTTCGCGCTGGAAACGCTGTGCGCTCAACTCGCTAGCCAGTTCGGGCGGAAGCAACTTGACCACAACCTGGCGATCGAGCGCCCGCTCGGTTGCCAAGAACAACCGGCTCATGCCTCCCCGCGCGAGCTCGCGCTCAACGGAGTAGCTGTCGCCAAGTGCGACTTGAAGCTGGTCTTGGAGCGTGGAGAGCAACGGGCGTCCTGCTGGCTGAATGCGACAAGATAGCGACGCTGGGCTACATCGGCTACCAGGCCTGCGAGGCTGTCGTCGAACGACACCGATGGTGCGGAGGGGACGCGAGACTCGTGGGGCTGTCGAAGGAGGAACACCGCTCGTTCGAGTTGGAGCATTGGTCGCAATCGGTGCCCAATTACGACGTGCCAGCGAACCCTCGTTTTTACGAAGTGTGCTTCATAGCACGCCGTCACTGCCTGCGCTTCCCGCTATGCGGCGATCGGAATCAGCTGTCGCGGGAAATGTCGCGGGAGATGTCGCGGGGCTCGGAGCATTTCGCGTCAACTCGCGTCGCTTCGCGAGTAGGCGCACGTGCCTTTGCGTGCGATGAAGCACACCCGGGCAACCACCCAAAACGGACTGAAAATCCGGGTATCGGGGGTTCAATTCCCTCCCTGGCCACTTTGATCGTGTATGACAGTGAGGAGTGCGTCGTTTGTACCCTGCCGGTCAGTTCGACAGCGTTCTTGCTTCGGATCTTCTCGGCAAAACTCCTCGAGCGTCGCTGGCATCACATCCACGAATGACGGCTGAACGCGAACAACAAGCTTCAAGCAAGTTCCTCATCAAGCAGCATCCCTGTGTCTGGCGTTCAGTTCCTATCGTGTTTTTTCCCGCAGTCGACATAGAAGCCTCACTACGTCTTCCGATCTACGGACGTCCCCAGAGCGCATCGAGGCGCTCGACGGACGGAGGCGACAGAGCGTGCTTGCGCGATCTGTAGAATGCTCTATATAGCATGCGATGACTCGCGCCAACTCCCCTTCCACCCGCGAACGCGCGTCATGCGCGATGTGGAAAGGGTGAATCGCGGCGAGACCTCGAGCGAACAGTTTTCTCCATTCGGATCGAAGCATGTATAACTCACACATGCAAGAAATATGCGGGAGCACAATTATGCTCGGCGCGCTGTTGCTCATCTCGGCCTGCTCAACAGGAGGACAGCACGTGCAATCTCCGCAACCTGAAAAGTCGACGCCGCCTGTCAAGATGGAGCAGCGCGGGCGCATCCTTGGAATCGGCGGTGTGTTCTTCAAATCCGCCAATCGTGATCAGATGCGCGAATGGTATTCGAAGCATCTCGGACTCGCTGACAAAGGCGGAGGCGCGATGCTTCCGTGGCGCGAACACGACGACCCGCAAAAGGAACAGGTTACAGTCTGGACTGTTTTTCCCGCCTCAAGTGACTATTTCGATCCCAGTCCCGCGCCGTTCATGATCAACTACATCGTGGACGATCTGTATGCTTTGCTCGACCGCTTGAAACAAGAGGGAGTAAGGATCGACGCCAAACGAATGGATGAATCCTACGGTCGCTTTGCCTGGATCTATGATTCGGATGGGAATAAGATCGAGCTCTGGCAGCCGCTGCCCGCAAAGCCCTAAGGGCCTTCCGCTGCACTTAGCGCCACTTGCTCCGTCCATCGCGCTTCGTTCAGGCCGAAGACAATCATCCACACTATGGTTGCAACCGATCCGAGTAGTCCGACGGCGGCGATGTACAGGCTCAATCGATAACCAAGTGGCGGCCACAGGAAGGT
>JAQBQC010000251.1 GCA_028287205.1 Gemmatimonadota bacterium | reverse complement strand
GAGCGTCTGCCCCAACCGGCGCGAGTTCGTGGCTGAACGTGGATCGACGGTTCGGCCGTGCTCGAGATGCTTTTCGGCGGCATCCCATCGGCCCAGGCTCTGCTCGGCCAACGAAGCGGCGGTGAGCAGCTCCGAATTGTCGGGAGCCAGGCGGAGGCCCGCCTCGTACGAGGCCAGTGCCGACGGCAAATCCTTCGCGACGAACTCCAGGTACTCGCCCTGCGCGAGATGAGTCTCCGGTTTTCCGGGCGCCAGCGCAATCACGCGCGCGAGCGCCTGCTTCGCCGCCGCGTCCGACGCGGGGTTGGGTGCCACGTTGAAGTAATACGACGAGTGGGCTCGCGAGAGCTGCGCCCACGCCTGTACGAACGAGGAGTCGAGAGCGACGGCCTGGTCATAGTACCCGATCGCGTTTCTCAGCGCTGGTGCGTCCGCGAGGATGATGCCCTGGGCGGCCTCTCCTTTCAGAAATGCATCGTACGCCGCCAGATTCGCCGTCGGCTTTTCCGTGAGCGTCTCTCGTTGGTCGCTGCCGAGTGCCACGTGGAGCGCGCTCGCGACCTGGTTCGCGATGTCCGCCTGCACCTGAAAGACATCCGTGATCGATGCATCGAAGGGCTGCTGCCACTTCGTGTGTGGTGCGCGGCCTTCCGCGACTTCCACGAGCTCGGGGCTCACGCGCACGCGGCTCGTGCCGTCGGGCCGCTTCTCCCATTGCACCGTGGCGGTCAGGAGGTAATCGGCACCGAGCTCACGGGCGATCTCCTGCGGCGTCTTGGTCGTGTGACGGTACTGCGTCGAGCTGCCGCGCGCGATGACCTGGAGGCTGCTGAGCTCCGACAGCTTGCCGCGCAACTCGTTCGTGATCCCGTCGGCAAGATACGCGTTGGCGGAATCTCCGAGGTTCTCGAATGGAAGTACCGCGAGCACCTTCGCGCCCCCCGCCGGTGTTGCGAGCTTCGATTGACGCCACGCGAACAGCACGCCCAACCCGAGCAGAAATCCGATTGCGAGGACGGCCGCGAACATGGGAATGCGCCGACGCGCGCCCGGATTGTTCGCCGGCGGCGGTGCGGGCGTGGAAGCACCCGGCGGCGCCGCCGATGCCGCACGTTCCGCGGCGGGCGCCGTCGTGGATGTCACGGCGGGTCCGATCGCCCGCGCGAAGTCCGCGGCGCTCCCGAAGCGGTCCGCGGGAATGGGCGCGAGCGCGCGCTGGATCGCGAGATCCGTCGCCTCGGGCACGTTCGGGCGCGTCGTGCGCACGCTCGGCACCGGCTCCGTGAATCGCTTCATCATGATGGCCTGCGCCGTCGCACCGGTGTACGGCGGCTCGCCCACGAGCATCTCGTAAAGGACGACGCCCAACGCGTAGATGTCAGTGCGCGCGTCGGTGCTCCTGTCCGCGCTCGCCTGCTCGGGACTCATGTAGGAGGGTGTGCCGATCGCAATTCCCGTCTGCGTGAGCCCTTCTTCTCCGACGAGCGCGCGCGCGATCCCGAAGTCGGCGACGAGCGTCGTGCCGTCTTCGGTCAACAGGATATTCTCGGGTTTTATGTCGCGATGGATCACACCGTGCTGGTGCGCATAGTCCAGCGCGCGCGCCGCTTCGCGCGCGATCTGAAGCGCCTGGTCTATCGGAAGCTGGCGCTCGCGCTCGAGTCGGCTGCGAAGGCTTTCGCCCTCGACGAAGGGCATGGTGAACCAGTACGCGGGCGTGCCGCCGCTGCCCGGCAACGCGTCGACCACACCGGAATCGTGCACCGTGAGGATGTGCGGGTGTTGAAGCCGCGCGGCCACGCGAATCTCGCGCTGAAACCGCTCGGGGCCGAGGCTGGCGGCGAGCTCGGGATGCAGCACCTTGAGCGCGACGGGACGCCCGTGCCGAAGATCCTGGGCGAGGAAGACCGTAGCCATGCCGCCGCGCCCGAGCTCGCGCTCGATAGCGTAGTTGGCAAGACCGACTCGAAGCTGCTCGCGTAGATCGGTCAGAACGCACCAGCCTTAAGTAAGATGCTGCACGGCAATACCATAGCCACAACGCACGGTCCGGGGTAGTGTGCACCGCGGAGGGGTGCGCGGGGCCATGCTGGACCGTTGAGCCAGACGATCGATAGCAGCCCCGTCGGACGCGGCGTAATAATTTGCCGTCACGTTCGCGGCATCGCATATTCGCGCTCACTCACATCCGCGAGTGCCGTGGATCTTCCAGAGCAGCTGCAGCAGTCGTTCAGCGGCACGTATGAGCTCGTGCGCACGCTGGGCGCAGGCGGGATGGCAACCGTCTATCTCGCGCACGACCTGCGCCATGGTCGCGACGTAGCACTCAAGGTGTTGCACCCCGATCTCGGCAGTGCGCTCGGTCCGGAACGCTTCCAGCGCGAGATTCGGCTCGCCGCGCGGCTCCAGCATCCGCACATCCTCACGGTGCTCGATTCCGGTGAGAATGGAGGGCGACTCTGGTTCACGATGCCGTACGTGGAGGGCGAGTCGCTGCGCGACCGCCTCACACGGGAGCGGCAGCTGCCGGTGGCCGATGCCGTGCGCATTGCCACGCAGGCCGCGCAGGCGCTTCAGTACGCGCATCAGCACGGCGTGATTCACCGCGACATCAAGCCGGAGAATCTGCTTCTCACCGAGGACGGCAATACGCTCGTTGCGGATTTCGGCATCGCGCGTTCTCTGTCCCCGGGAGGCTCACGGCTCACCGAAACCGGACTGACGCTGGGCACTCCGGCGTACATGAGTCCCGAGCAGGCCTCCGGCGAATCGGAAGTCAGTGCGCTCTCGGATATCTACTCGCTCGGAACCGTGCTGTACGAGATGCTCGCGGGTGAGCCGCCGTTCACCGGGCCAACGGCGCAGGCGGTGATCGCGAAGCGCTTCACGAGTACGGCGCCTGACGTGCGCCAGACACGACCGACGGTGCCGGAGCCGGTCGCACACGCCGTTGCGCAGGCGCTGGCGACCGTTCCCGCGGACCGCTTTGCGAGCGCGATGGAATTCGCGCGCGCTCTCGCACCGGGGGCGGCGACGGCTGCAATTCGTCCTGCGAACGCTGTCGCGCCGCCAACCGATCGTACTGCGCCCGCTCCCGTTCACGGCAGCGCATTCGGGTCGCTCGCGCGGCGTCCTCTCTTCGCCACGCTCGTGCTGGGAGTGGCGATCGGGCTCGGACTGCTGTTCGGATGGAGCCGCTCCCGATCGAGCGATCGACCGAGCGGACTGCGGCTCGTGGCGGTCTTGCCTTTTCAGAACATGGGCGATTCGGCCGACGCGTACTTCGCCGACGGGATCACCGATGCCGTACGCGGGAAGCTCACATCCGTGGCTGGCCTTCAGGTGACCGCGTCGAGCAGTTCGGGAGAGTATCGCCACACCACGAAGACGCCGCAACAGATCGCGCGCGAGCTCGGAGTGGACTATCTGCTGATCGGGAAGGTGCGTTGGGCCAAGGCGGCGGACGGCACGAGCCGGGTGCAGGTGAGCCCCGAGTTGATCAAGGCGGCAACCGCATCGTCGGCGTGGCAGGAGTCCTTCGATGCGAATCTGACGGACGTGTTTCGCGTGCAGACGGACATCGCGAGCCAAGTCGCCGCTGCGCTCAACGTCGCGCTGGCGGACAGCGTTCAGCGTCAGCTCGTGGAGCGGCCGACGACGAACCTTGCGGCCTATGATGCATTCCTTCGGGGCGATGCGGTGTCGGGAAACTTGTCCGTGTTGGAGCCGATGACACTGCGAAGAGCTGCCGGATTGTACGAGCAAGCCACTTCTCTCGATTCCAACTTTGCGCTCGCGTGGTCGCGCCTCGCGCGCACCTACGCCCTGGCATTTTTCAATGGAGCACCCTCGCAGGAAACGGCGGAGCTCTCACGGCGAGCGGCCGAGCGCGCGCTTGCGCTCGGTCCGGAGCGTTCCGAGGGACATTTTGCGCTCGGCGACTACTACGGCGAAGTAAAGGCCGATTTCCCGCGTGCCGCTGCTGAATATGCGGAAGCATTGCGCCGCTCGCCTTCCGACGTCGACGTGCTCACGGCCACCGCGATCAATCTGCAGAGTCTCGGCCAGTGGGACTCTGCAGTCGTC
>JAQBQC010000246.1 GCA_028287205.1 Gemmatimonadota bacterium | reverse complement strand
TCCTGCGTAGTTCAGGAGCGTGCTTCCCTTCGCCGAGGCGCCATACGCCGCGACGGACCTGCCCTTCTTCTTGAGATCGCCGAGCACGCTTCGAAACACAGAGCGTATGCCCTTTACGTTTTCGCTGAAGTCGCGATACGACACCGGTTGGCTGACTCCCCACGTTTCTTCCTCCGCCAACAACTTCCTTACGGCGTTGGAAACTGGTATTCGGTCGGCACTCGGAGTTGCGTAGATGCGCAGCGTCCCGCCATGAATCGCGACATTTTCCACGTTCACAATCGTCAACCCGTGACGCAGGAAGAGCGAATGGAGCGCGGTGAGCGAGAAGTAGCAGAGATGCTCGTGATAGATCGTGTCGAACTCGGTTCTGTCGATGAGCTCCTTCACATACGGAGCCTCGACGATCGCCACGCCCCCCGGAGTCAGTAGCGTCGCAAGGCCCTGCACGACACCGTTCAGATCGGACACGTGCGCGAGCACGTTGTGGGCGTGGATCACATCGGCACGCATGCCATCGTTCGCGAGCTTTGACGCGACTTCGGAACCAAAAAACTCGCAGACGGTCGGGATTCCCTTCTCCTGCGCAACGCGCGCGATGTTTCGGGCGGGCTCGACGCCGAGCACCTGGATACCCGCCTTATGATAGTACTGAAGGAGATATCCATCGTTGCTCGCGATCTCTACCACGCGATTCCGGGCGTCGAGTTTGCGTTCGGCAATCACGCGCGCAACGAGCGTGCAGGCGTGCCGCAGCATCGTATCCGAGAACGACGAGAAGTAGAGGTATTCCCCGAACAACTGCTCAGCGGGCACCGTAGCCGTGATCTGCACGAGCGAGCACGCGGTGCAAAGTACGAGCTCCAACGGAAATGTCGGCTCCGGCTCGCCGAGCTGCTCGGCGCTGAGCAGCGCGTTCGCCAATGGCGTGTCGCCAAGAGAGAGGACGGGAGTCAGATCGTTGGCACCGCAGGAGCGACAGGCGATCACCGTCTCAGTCATTCTCGCTCCCGACGAACTCACGGTACCAATCGATGGTACGCTCGAGGCCAGTCTCCAGCGAGAAGAGCGGATGCCAGCCCAGCTGCGCGCGCGCGCGCTTTGCGCTCAAGTATTGGTGGGGAATCTCATTAGTCGCTTCGTTGCGCACGTCAAAATCGGTTTCCTTTCCCATGAGGCCGAGAATTTTCTCGACGATGTCGCGCACCGTCAGCTGCATCTCATTCGAGAAATTGAAGGCCGCCCCGCGCAAAGCGGGATCCCCAGCCAGTCGTTCCGCCAAAAGCATGTACGCCGCTGCACCATCTTCCACGTAGAAGTAATCGCGTATGAGCGTTCCGTCCGAGCGTATTACAGGGCGCTCGCCTCGCAGAGCCGAACGAATGGTGCCCGGCACGATGCGATTCCAATTGAGATCTCCGCCGCCGAAGAAATTGCCGCAGCGCGTGATCGCGACCGGCAACCCATACGACGTTGCGTAGCTCTGAGCGATCAGATCCCCACACGACTTGCTGACGTCGTAGGGATGTGCGCCGCGCAAAGGAGTTGTCTCGTCGTAGGGAAGAGTCTCGCACTCTCCGTATGCCTTGTCGGACGACGCGTACACCACCTGCTTCACCGCAGGGCTTCTGCGACACGCCTCGAGCAATGACCACGTTCCGGCAATGTTCGATTCGAAGGTCGAAACAGGATTTCGGTTTGCGATCGGGACGATCGTCTGCGCGGCAAGGTGGAGCACCGTGTCGATCTCGTACTCGCCAAGAATGCGCTCGAGCGCAGCCTGGTCACGCACGTCTCCGCGTACGATGGTCACTTTGCTGGCTAGATCGCCGGCTAGAAGCGTGCTTCGAGGAACCCAGTCACGCACCAGGCAGACCACGGAAGCCCCGTTCTCGACGAGACGCTGGGTGAGCCATCCGCCCACGAGACCCGTGCCACCCGTCACGAAAGTCGGACGGTCGCGCCAGAAGCTGGTCACGTCCACACCTTCCACGGCGCCGCATCCGAGTCCCACAGAGTCTCGAGCAACCGCTTGTCACGCAGGGTATCCATGCACTGCCAGAAATCCTGATGCTTGTACGCGCCCAACTGCCGATCGGCAGAGAGCCGAGACAGGGTGTCGACCTCGAGACTGCACTCCTTCTCGTGCAGGTAGTCGAACGCTCCTGGCTCGAGCACGAGGAAGCCACCGTTGATCCATCCTTCGTGAATCTGCGGCTTCTCCGTGAATTTCGACACGAGATCGCCGTCGAACAGCAGCTCCCCGAACCTGGCAGGTGGCCGAACAGCCGTTACGGTCGCGAGCTTGCCGTGCGCTCGATGAAATTTCATGAGTGCATCGAGGTCGATGTTCGCGACCCCGTCGCCATAAGTCACAAGTACCGGCTCGCCGTCCAGCATCGAGCGCATCCGGTGCACCCGGCTCCCGGTTGGCGTATCGAAGCCCGTGTCCACCAGATGAATGACCCAATTTTCGCTGTCCCGATCCCGCGATTCGATCTTCCCGCTTGAAAGATCGATCGACATGCTGCCGTTGAGATTGAGATAGTCGACAAAGTAGCGCTTGATGTACTCGCCCTTGTATCCGAGCGCGACGTAGAACTCCGTGTGACCGTAGTGCGCGAAGTGCTTCATGATGTGCCAGAGGATCGGCTTCCCTCCGATCTCGACCATCGGCTTGGGACGAATTTCTGTCTCCTCCGCGAGCCGGCTGCCGAGACCTCCAGCAAGTAGCACGACTTTCATCTCACGGCACCCACGGTCGATCGCGTTGGCACTTCCGCATCGGCATGATGCTCCGTTGTCCATTGCAGCATCGGTCGCACGACTCCCGGATAGGGACCCGCGAAGGCACCACGAGCGCTGTCGCCGTCGAGACTGTCGATCACCTGAAAGGCGATTGCGTCGCTCTCCTGAAAGTGCACCGCCACAGGATCCATCGTGCTGAGCGCAGCGTTGACGACCAGGGAACCCTCCGCCAGGAAATTTCCGGGAATCTTCACCGAGCTCACGAACCGTCCCCGCGGCCGGATCCTGTGCCGCCATTCGGGATCCTGATCATTCACGATGAAAACGCACGCACCCTCTTCGTTGAACAGATGAAAGTTCGGCACCAGTGAATGCCCGCCCTCGAGCACGTCGAATGTCATTTCGATATTGACCGGCCGCCGAATGTCCATCGCCTCCAAGATCTCCCCATCCTCCGTCTTCACGCACACGCCTCGCAGCCGCGCGATGTGATTCCCTGGAGCGCTCGCGACGTCGTCCCACTCTCGATGCGCCGTAGTTCCCAGCCCCGACCGCAGGTAACTCCCCACGATCTCGTGCGACGGCCCATCGTCCAGCACTCTTCCTTCGTCCAGCAGAATCGTCCGCTGACACAGCCGCGTCACCGCCATCATGTTGTGCGACACGAACACCACCGTCCGGCCATGCTGCCCCACATCCTCCATCTTCGCCAGACACTTCTTCTGGAACGATGCGTCGCCCACGGCGAGCACCTCGTCCACCACGAGAATCTCCGTGTCGAGATGCGCAGCCACGGCAAAGGCCAATCGAAGATACATCCCGCTCGAGTAGCGCTTCACCGGCGTGTCGATGAACTGCGACACGCCCGAGAACTCCACGATCTCGTCGAAGCGAGCCGCGATCTCCTGCCGGCGCATTCCGAGAATCGCGCCGTTCAGAAAAATGTTGTCGCGTCCGGTGAGCTCGGGATGAAAGCCCGTCCCCACCTCGAGCAGCGAGCCAAGCCGTCCATGCACCTCGGCCCTGCCCAACGTCGGCTCCGTGATGCGCGACAGAATCTTGAGCAGCGTGCTCTTCCCCGCTCCATTCCTGCCGATGAGCCCCACCACCTCGCCCTGGCGAATGTCGAACGACACGCCCTTGAGCGCGAAGAACTCCTTGGCCTCGCGCGCGGTCTGCTTCGCATCGTGCGACCGCATCATCGAGCGCAGTCCCCGCACCGGGCCCGTCGCCGCGTGCGCGATCGCATCGCGC
>JAQBQC010000163.1 GCA_028287205.1 Gemmatimonadota bacterium | reverse complement strand
ACTCATCCATACGCGCCGCGGCGCCGGCTACATGCTCGCCGAGCTGAAGCGAAATCAGCCGGCGTGATTCAGTCGGTTCGCGTCCGCCTCGCACTCTGGCACACCGCGATCGTAGCTCTGCTGCTGTTGGCTCTGACGGTAGCGGCGTACAAGTTCATTGCGGAAATGACGGGCCGGCGCTTCGACCAGTATCTCGAGGAGACCGGCGCCGCCTTTCGGATCGAGTACGTCGCGCAGCACTATCAGACTCCGAACGACTTCGCCGCGGCCACCGCGGCGCTGACGGAATTCGAGTTCCGCGATCTCGACCTAGGCGTGATGGATCTGACGGGGCAGGTGGTTGCGCTGGCCACGGCTCCGGGAGAATCGCAGACGACTGGCGAAGAGGTGATTCAGCCATTCGATCCGACGGCGCTCGGTCACATCATCGCGCGAACACATCTCACCGCGCCGGAATGCGTCACGATTCCCGATCACCGGGGAGGCGTGCGGGCGTGCATGCTCCCCGTCGCGATGGACGAGCGCTCGTACGTGATCGTCGTCGCGAGACCGCTGCTCAATCAGCGTGCGATGCTCGAGTCGGTGCGCAAGGCGCTCATCGTCATCTTCCCTACGGCGCTCCTGCTCACCGCGATCGGTGGGTTTCTGCTGACGCGCCGCAGCCTCAGCCCCGTGATCGCGATGACCGAGCACGCGTCGCGCATGGGCACCAGCACGCTGCACGAGCGTCTTCCCGTGCCGAATGCCTACGACGAGTATGGCCAGCTCGCGACGGTGATCAACGGCCTGCTGGCGCGCATCGAGAGCGCGTTCGAGCAGCAGCGCCGCTTCATGGCGGATGCGTCCCACGAGCTGCGAACACCCATTGCGATCGTGCGCGGTGAAGCCGACATCGCGCTCGCCGTGCCTGATCGTCCTCACGAGGAATATCGAGAGGCGCTCGCAGTCGTCCGCGCGGAATCGCGGCGCCTGTCGCGAATCGTTCACGATCTCTTTCTGCTCGCGCGCGCGGATGCGGGACAGCAGCAGCTCCAGCTGCACCAGTTCTATCTCGACGACCTGATCGCTGATTGCACGCGCGCTGCGCGATCACTGGCGAGCCGCCGCGGCATGACGTTGACGTCCAACGTGCTCACGGAAGCACCCGTGCGCGGAGATGAGGATCTCATGCGACAGCTGATTCTCAATCTGCTCGACAACGCCCTCAAGTACTGTTCGGAGGGTGGCGCGGTGGAGATATCGCTGTGCAGTGAGCCTGGCTATCATCGAGTCATCGTTCGGGACAGCGGTCCGGGTATTCCACCCGATGTCGCGGCTCACATCTTCGATCGCTTCTATCGGGGCGACGGCTCCCGCGCGCGCGATTCCGCATCATCCACTCGGTTGCACGACGATACCCATGGCGTGGGAGCTGGCCTGGGGCTCGCGATCGCACGATGGGTTGCGGAGGCACACGGAGGATCGCTCGTGCTCGCGCACTCGTCGGAGAGCGGAAGCGAGTTCGTTGTCAGGCTTCCCACGCTGTCCGCATCCTGAGCCCTACGACGCAGCGCTACGGAGACCGAGCCTCCGGGATGGAGCTGCTCTTCTGCCGATGCATCGAGATCACACACCCCTGTTCGGAATCCCTCGTTCCCGAGCACGATGAGTGTATGCCGATTCTCGAATACACGCTCTTTCCGGCGATGAGAACCACCGCATCCGATATCCTGTCCGGCAGGAGAATCTCGTAGCTCGCGGTCGAGCCGGCGTTGTGCACCGAAGCTCCATCCGGCGTCAGGGTGAACTGGGCCTCTCGATCGGAGCTGGTTTGCGTGATGCGCAGCGATGGTCCATCGATCACGTGCACGCGCAGACTTCCCAGGCTCTGCTCGGCCGCAAAGGCGATGCGCGAATGCCGATCCGGCACGAAGGAGATCCCTCGCGAGACGGAGGCTGTGGGCGCGGGCGCCTGCGCCGGAGCCGCGACGTTCGCCGCCTTTGGCGCCCGAGAGCCGACCGCGTGACGAATGTATTCGTGAAGGGGAAAGCCGGGGACGGCGGCCGCTGCCACGGTCGCGACGGCAACGAAGGCTGCGGCTGCGATCAATGTGCTCCGGCGCGTGTGGCGCCGGCGCGCACGGATGATGATCTCATCGGCGCGCAGATCCGGCGGCGCACGATCGAGCGCGCGCAACAGCGTCGACAGCTCGTCGTCCGTCATCGGCGGTCTGGAATTACCCATCGCTCCTCCCACCCGCTGCGGCGCCCTCGGAGGCAGCATACGCGTCGCGGAACGCCGACTTCGCGCGCGAGAGAAGCGTGCCGACACTCGATTCGTTCAACGCCAGCGCCAGGGCCAGCTCGTGATAGCTGTATCCCTCCTCTCTCAGTAGGAGCAGCGAGCGATCCCGCGGCTCCATCGTTCGCAGTGCACGCCGCACCAGCGTCCGTCGCTCCGCAGCCAGCACATCATCCTCGGGAGAAGGCTCGGCGTCCGCCATGGTCATATTCGCTGGCCGTTGCAGGAGAAGCCGGCGACGTCGGGTGCTTCGCCGTTGTTCATCACGCACGAGATTGAGCGCTACCGAAACGATCCAGGCGCGTAGATCATCCGGCATCGCGCCGCGGTCATAGAGCCGGACGAACGTTTCCTGCGCGACATCGGCAGCAAGCGACGCGTCGCCCGAATACCGGTCGAGCCAGCGAAAGAGCTCCGCGAATCGCGAATCGAACGCGGCTCGGAATTCCGCATCGAATGTGGGCTCGCTCATCCCTCGCCCTCGCCGCGATCGCGGAGCTCGGTGCGCGTGACTCGAGCGTCCACCGTGTTGTCAATTGCATCATCGTCAGGAGCATCGCGCAGAGTGGCGCGCGAGCAGCGCGATCTGCCTGCGATGATGGATCGCGCGAGACCATGCGGTTGTGACAACGGACGTGCGGCACGGCGCGATGCGATCAGTGTCGCCACTCCAGACCGACCTCCACGCTGCGCGCCGGCAGCTGCAGCCACTGGAGCGACCCTCCGCTCGACGTCGCGGCTCCGATGGCGTTGCTGCGGCCCAGCACGTTCATGACGGAGGCGCTTCCCGCGATGTGCGCGCCGACGCCGAAGAGGCTGAAGCCCCACTCGCGGCGAATTCCGATGTCGAGACGCAGGTAGGGCGGCAGGCGCACTCCATCGACGGCACCGATGATGTGCTGCGGGGACCCCGAGATGTCGCCGCTCCCGGAGGAAGGGGTGTAGGGCGCCCACTCGATGGGATCGGCATAGAGGCTCGCGGGGAGCCCGCTGTTCACCGAAGCCGCCGCGCGTAGCGTCGTCGTGGGCCAGACGCGCGCGCCAACGCCGAGCGAAAGTGTATGTGTCGCCGCAAAGGTCGGCGTGTAGGATTCTGCGCCCGCGCGTCGCGACGCCGATGACAGCGTGTACGCCAGCTCTCCGGACACACGCTCCCCCGTTCGCTCGAGCAGGACCGTCACTCCTTTGGCATTCGAAGTTCCAGTCGCGAATCCAGAGGTCGCGAACGGCGCTGCGGAAACGGGGGCGATCAGCACGATCCCATCCTCGTGCCGCACATACGCAAGAGCCGAGAGCGCAATCGTGGAAGTCAGTCGTGCATCGAGCGAGGCGGTCAGCTGATCGGCTCTCGCCACCGGCACGGTCTGGCCGTTCGCACTGCTGCCGGCGGCGACGGGCAGCGTGATGCCGGCGAGCGCATCGATCAGCGATTCCTCGTTCCGCATGGACTGCACGTACTGGTGGAGTCGTGAATATCCGACGCCGAGCGAGACGCGGTGATTCGGTGCGTACCGAATGGACATACGAGGCTCGAGGCCGCGACCGCTCGGCGCGATGACGGGATCGCGAAGCCCGAGCGCGAAGGACCATTGATCGGCGATCTTCCAGCGCGCCTCAGTGATCGTGGAAACGATCCAGGGCGATCCATTCAACGTCAGCGGCGTGCTGGTCGCGTCGCTTCCCGTGCCGGCATTGTAGCCGATGTTCAGCTTCGTCGCGTCGACGCCGGCTGTGAGCTGCACACCGCGCACCTGCCACTGTGCCTGCGCGGATGTGCCGAGCTGCTCGTAGGAGGACCGAAGCTGCGTTGCGGGCGCCCAGCCAAACTGTGCGTCGAAGCTCGTGCGCCACGCTCGCAGCTCCCATTGCGTATCGCCGCCCGAGCTCCAGCGCAGCGCATCGGTGCCGGTCGTCCACGAGAGCGCATTCGGCTGGGCAGTCGCGTGCGGCTCGGTGTGTGGGACGCCGTCTGGTGGAACCCCGTCTGGTGAGCTGCCGTCTGGAGGGGCTCCCTCCGGTGTCAGGTGCTCCACTCCGGCATCGAAGCCGATGCGATCACCGCTGTGAAAGGCGAAGGCCTCCAGTTGACCGCCGCGCAGTGGCACCATCGCGCGTGCGAAGAGATCGTGAAAGCTGATTCCACTCGCGGAGATATCGCGGTTGTCGGAGAGCGGCGCGTCCGTGCTTCGGCGCGCCGAGATGAGCGCGGAGCCGTGGAGTGCGGACAGGGGAATGCCGACGCTCTCGCGGAGAGTTCGTCCGCTGTAGGCTCCCTGCGTGCTCAGCGAGCCTGAGTCGGGCGGCGATGTCTCCAGCTCGATGATGCCTCCGGTCGCGTCGCCGAACGTCGCGTCCGGCGCGCTCGCGTGCAGCGTGGCTCGCGAGATGAGGTCGGGCTCGATCGCCGACAGCGTGCCCGATGCATGATATGGATTGAAGAGTGGCACTCCGTCGAGGAGTACGGCATTTTCGGCCGCAGCGCCGCCATGAACATGGAGCGACGTTGGCGCTTCGTCACGCGCGATTGCGGCGCCGCGTGCACTGAAGCTCTCGAGCACGTCGGCGCTGGCGAGTGCCGGATCGGCGTGCAGCGTACTGCCGGACAGCGAGACCGTGCCCACGTCCTGCGCGGCAATCCATGCAGCGGCGGAGTCCTCGGCGTTTGCGTCGCTGCGGTCCACTGCGAACACGCGAACGTCCGGCAGGCGCTTCGTCGAATGCTGGAGCGCAATGTTGACTTCCACGGCCGACGCGCCCGCGATCAGCACCTCCATCTCCCGGGCACCATACCCCGCGCGGGTCACCCGCAGTCGGTACGAGCCGGGCGACAGTTGCGGAAAGGTGTAGGCGCCCAGCGAGTCCGTGTACGTGCGCGCGTACGCGTGCGAGGAGTCGGCGGCATATGCCTCGACCATCGCCGATGCGAGCGGAACGTCTTCATCGCTCGAGAGGATGACTCCGTGCAGCACGGGGCCGGCCGCGATGCGCAGCAACGCGAGCACGAGCGCGATCATCGCGCGCGCTCGCGCGAACGGGAGCCGCAGCCAGCCGGATTGCCCGCCAAACCAATGTACTCACGTTCGCTTGTCGCCTGCCCGCCGCGGACGCCCATGTGCTGTCTCCTGATCCGATCGCGCTCCTCTCGCTAACGGCAGTGAGTCGCGGCTGAGACAGCATCGCCGCGCTCATCCCCCTGGGTTGATCGTCGTCAACCGCGATCATCCAATCGTGAGCACTCCTGTGGATGAATTGAACTGCGTCTGATAGGACGTGAGATTCGATGTGCTCTGGCCACCCACCCACGTACCGGTCTCGCTGAATCGTGCACCGTGCACCGGACAGGTGAAGCCGTTCCCATTCGAGCTCACGGTGCCACCCTGATGCGGGCACACGCGCGACAGCGCGTCGAAGGTGTTCGCATCCACGCGTACCACGGCCAACGGGTTTCCGCTCGCGTCGACGTACGCCACACCGCCCGCATTGGCGAGTGCGGGATAGTCGGAGATGTTGAGCGTCAGGTTGACGCTCGCGGGGGCGGTGGGCCCGTTACCGCTGCTGCAGCCTGCGAGCAGAATGGCAATGCCGGTCAACGATCCGCGAATCATGAACTCGCGACGCGTCACGCAGGGCAGCTGAGGAATCTCATCGGTGTTCTGTACATGCATCGGATCGAGTCTCATTCAGTTGGTGAGCGAAACCACAGCGGCGCCCCATTCAGCTGCGCTCGCATCCTGCTTGAACATCTTGTCGACATCGACGACGAGATCGTTGCCCTCGCGCTGGATGGACAGCCGGTCCATGCCGCGCGTCGCGCGTCCCTCGATGAAGACGCCGTCGGGCCGATACTTGGAATGGTGCTTCGGACACTGGAAGCGGTGATCCGCATCGTCCCATCGCAGCGCCGTGTTCTGGTGCGGACACGACAGGTTGAATGCGTACGCCGCTCCCTGCCATCGCACGAGGATCACCTGATTGTCCTTGTCGATCTGAACGCCGTCAGCGGCAGGGATCGGATACTTGACCGTCTGATCGTGCCCTCGCCGTCCATCGATGGGCTCGAAGGAATCGGCGAGCGCAGCGGCGGGATTCACGCCCAGCGTAATCAAGGCCGCCGCGGCCGCGAGCAACGACTGGCGCAGGAAGCCGCGCCGGCTTTGCGACAGCGAGCAATCCTCACAGCCATCTTCCACTTTCTTGAAAACACTCATGCGACATCTCTGATATCAGGAGGCATTTTGAAGTACGACACCTGCAATGAGCGTCGCCGTCCAGAGCGCAACGCTGCAGATCGTGAATACCCGCAGGCGTTCCCAGAGCGTCGAAGGCGTCGAGCCCACACGCGACTCTCGTTTGCGGAGATTCGTCTCGATGGCGGTCAGTACGCCACCGTTGATCACGAGCAGACCGACGAGCCCCAGCTTGACCCAGAACGCCGGGGATGTCGCGAAGGTCTTCACATCCGCCGCCGCGAGGAGCACGCCACTCGCGAATGACAGCGCCAGTGCGATGAGCACCGGCCGATGCACCGCATGCAGCTCTGCGAGCTGCTTCGCGCGCTCGGGCTCCCCCGCCCGCAGCGCACGCAGCGTGAATCTGTCCGCGGCAACCGCGTAGCCTCCGCCAAAGAGAAGGGCCACGAGGTGCACGCCCGCGACGATGATCGCGAGGAGCTTGGAGTTGCTGTACGCCGACTGCCATGGCGCCAGCACGTGCTCGAGCTGTTGTAACGACACTATCATCTCAGCCTGTCTGTGTAAATGTCAGTTTTTCCAGAGCCACATCATTCCGGAACCGACAGCGCTGAGTGCGATCGAGCTGATCGCGATCGTGCGATGCGTCCGTGCCTGCGAGAGCGAGTGATTCGCATTGCTCCCGGACACTGCGGTAAGAACGAAGCCCACGTCGGACAGTAGCATCAGCGCCGAATGCACTTCGCGGCGCGTCTTGCCGTTCGGATCCTTGCGCGAGTCCCAGAAATTCCAGGCGCCCGTGACGGTGTTCGCGACGAACACGATGCCGACTCCTGCTGCCACCGCGCTGTGCGCGGTCTTCAGCCC
>JAQBQC010000134.1 GCA_028287205.1 Gemmatimonadota bacterium | reverse complement strand
TCGGCGCCGGTGATCGTGAAGAGCGCGCGCGACGTGCGCTCGAATTCGTCCTCGAGGCGCTTGAAGATCGCATCGCCGAGCTGCGCGTCGGGCAGGAGCTCCTTGTAGCGCGCCGCGACGGAGAAGTCCGCCTTGGCGAGCAGCATGTCGAGGTTGGAGAGCATGGTGCGTAAGAAGGGCCACTCACGCCACATGCGTCCCAGCAGCGCCTCGCCTTCCGCGCCGCGGCGCTCCACAAACGCCGAGACGGCCGAGCCGAAGCCGTACCAGCCGGGCAGCATCACCCGGCACTGGGCCCACGAGAACACCCACGGGATCGCGCGCAGGTCTTCGATGCGGGTCGAGGTCTTGCGCGATGCCGGGCGCGATCCGATGTTGAGCTCGCTGATCTCGTTGAGCGGCGTCGTCGCGCGAAAGTACTCCACGAAGCCCGGCGTTCCGTACACGAGCGCACGGTAGGCCGCGAGCGCATCGCGCGAGAGCTCGTCCATCGCCTCGTGAAAATCATCGTGCTGCGGGTCGGGACGCTGGTCGAGGCTCGCATGCACCGTCGCCGCGAAGAGCGCCTCGAGATGGCGGCGGCCGATCTCGCGATTGGCGTACTTGCTGGAGATGATCTCGCCCTGCTCGGTGAGCCGCAGCTCCCCCTGCACCGCGCCCGGCGGCTGGGCGAGGATCGCGTCGTAGCTCGGCCCGCCGCCGCGACCGACGCTGCCGCCGCGGCCGTGGAAGAAGCGCAGCCGCACGTGCGCTTCCTGGAACACGCGCACGAGCTCGGTCTCGGCCTTGTACAGGCTCCAGTTCGACGTCGTGTAGCCGCCGTCCTTGTTGCTGTCCGAATACCCCAGCATCACTTCCTGGAGATTGCCGAGCGAGCTCACGATCGAGCGCGCCGCCGGCAGTGCGAACCACTTGCGCATCGTGTCCGGCGCACGCTGGAGGTCGGTCACCATTTCGAAGAGCGGCACGATCTGCAGGCGCGACGACGGCGCCGCGCCGGGTGTCACCAGCCCGGCCTCCTTCAGAAGCACCGCGACTTCCAGGAGGTCCGATACGCTCTCGGACTTCGAGATGACGTACTGGCGGATCGCCGCGACGCCGAAGCGCGCGTGCACTGCCGCTGCTGCGTCGAATATCGCGAGCTCGCCCCCGGCAAGCTCCGAGTACTTCGCGAACGTCGTGCGCAGCAGCTGCGGTGATGCGAGCTCCGCCAGCAGCAAGCGCTCGCGTCTTGCCTCGTCGAGGGCCTTGTAGTCGCGCTCGACACCCGCTTCACGCAGAAGCTCCGCGATCACGGCTTCGTGGATGTCGGAGTTCTGGCGCAGATCGATCGTCGAGAGGTGGAAGCCGAAGGTCGTCACTGCTTTTCGCAGCATGCGCAGGCGCCCGTCGGCCATCAGCGCACCGCCGACCGCGCGCAGTGACGCGTCGATCACCTCGAGCGCGGCCGAGAATGCCGCGGGATTCGCATAACGCTCCGCGGCGCCGAGCGAGGCGCGTTGCTCGTGCTTCAGCCCCAGCGCATCGGCGGTGGCGACGAGCCGCGCGTAAATACCGGTCAACGCACGGCGGTACGGCTCGTCCTCGCGGTGCGGCGAGCGGTCGGGCGACTGTTCCGCGAGCTGCGCCAGATCCGACGTCATGCGTGTGAGCAGCGCCGATAGCGGCAGCTCGGCACCCAGCGCATGCACCTGCGTCAGGTAGTGCTGGAAGATCACCTCACCCTGCCGGCGAAACGCCGTCTCCAGCATCTCGGCCGTCACGAACGGGTTGCCGTCGCGATCGCCGCCGACCCAGCCGCCCACCGCGAGGAGCGCCGGCAGGTCGGGCCTGTCTCCGCCGCCCGAGAGCTTCGCAATCGCGTCCTCGACGTCGGCGACGAGCGCCGGTGCCGCGTCGATGAACGTGTAGTTGAAATACGAAAGCGCGTTCTCGATCTCGTCCCGGACGTTCAGGCGCACGGGCCGCAGCATGCGCGTCTTCCAGAGGATCGCGATCAAGCGCCTGAGCTCGGTCGTAGCGCGCTCGATCTCGTCAGGCAGCGCATCCACCGTGTCCAGCGCAGCGAGCCAGTCGGCAATCGCGAGCTGGCAGTCGAGCGTGCTCTTTCTCTGCACCTCGGTCGGATGCGCGGTGAGCACGGGATGCACGCGGATCGCCGAGAGCCGCGCCTCCGCCTCCCGCCGCGACATCCCGCGGCTGCGCACTTCCGCGAACACGCCGGCGAGCGACGACGGCGCCGGAGCCTGCCCTTCGCGGCGCGCGTGGCGCTGCATGCGGATGTGGTGACGGTCCTCGGCGATGTTCGCGAGCAGCGAGAAGTACGCGAATGCGCGCACCACCAGCACGGCCTTTTCGGACGTGAGCGAATCGAGGATCGCGGAAAAACGCTGGCGCGCGGCCACGTCTTCCAGCCGCCGATTGGCGACCGAGAGCTGGCGGATCTCCTCGATCAGCTCGAACGTGCTGTCGCCTTCGAAGGCGCGGATGGTGTCGCCGAGGAGGCGCCCGAGGAGGCGAATGTCATCGGCCAGCAGCCGGCCGTGGATGTCGGGGCCGTGGATGTCCGTCGCGTCGTTCACGACGCCCAGATTACGTCATCACGCGATGCACGGCGACGGCCGCACTCGCGTGGTGCGCCGTGCCCCGGCCTGAAGCGGGGCTTAACTTCCGTCGGCTTCCGCTCTTGTCTTCCTAGAAAAAGACGAAAGCCCGGACCACGCAGTTCCTGCGGTTTCGGGCGTCGGCGGGCGCGGTGGGGTCGATACACGCGGTGTGGAAAGACCAGCGCGAGACGGAGCCGTCGGTTACGGAGTCATAGCATTTCAGCATCGAGATCTCGTTGGGCTTCTGCTGGGGAAACCAGTACCACTGGGAATAGGAAATTCAACCACTACTTTTTCCATCCGCGACTGTAAGGCCGGCCCGACAGGCGGTCAATCGCACGGTGTTGGATGAAAACCCCCACTCGCGATGAGTTTTCGAACTCTTCATCGGCCCGCATCGCTTTATGCCGACGCAGTTTGACCGCATTGCACGAGCGCGAACGGACGGGATCGTCAGGCCCGTTGCAGTGG
>JAQBQC010000088.1 GCA_028287205.1 Gemmatimonadota bacterium | reverse complement strand
GCCGCTGATGCGAAGGGCTGGAAGGGCACGGCGAGCCACAGCGCCACGACCAAGAAGTGCTACGCCGGCTTCGGCAGTCAGGCTGCTGCGACGACCCTCGACGGTATCATCACCTGCGATCCGTGATTCTGCGGTAGCGCACGAGGTTCTTGCAGCATGAAACGCGACAGCACCCCGCATCGAAAGATGCGGGGTGTTTGTCATCCGCCCTGTCCCAGCCGCCGTAACCGGTGGGCGGCCCGAACAGTCAGAGGTGAGTGGCTCCGCGCGCGTGCGCGAGGGCGGACACCGTGGACCGTGGAGGACGCATGAAAGCGATGGTCTGGATGGTAGCCACGACGATCGGCGGCGCAGTGGGATGGTGGATCGGCGCCTTCGTCGGGATCTTCACTGCGGTGAGCCTCAGCGCTGTTGGCAGCGGCGACGCGCTCTTCTACGCGCAACGCCTCGCCAACGAGTATCTCCCGTGATCCCGAGCGATCGAGCCGCGTGCTAAGTGCCGCGCGCCTCGAGTGAGCGCGACAGCACGCGGTCCTGCTGCGGATCGTCGCCCAACAGGAAGGTCTGCCCTCCGACATCCTCGAAGCCGCACTTCGTGTAGAAGCGAATCGCGCGCGGGTTCTGGTCCCACACGCCCAGCCAGAGCGTGCGTCCGCCGCGCTTCCGCGCCTCCCCTGCGCAGGCTTCCATGAGCGCCTGGGCGATGCCGGTTCCATGAAAATCGTGCACCACGTAGAAGCGCCGCACCTCGACGGGCACAGCGCCGGTGATGCACTCAGGTGCCTCTCCCTCCCGCACCTGCGCGTAACCGGCCGTGCGCCCGTCGAGCTCGGCGATCAGATACGTGACCGAGGGATCGGTGAGCTCGCGCCGCTGGATCTCCTCGCCGAACGCATTGGCCAGGTGCTTCGCGAGATTTTCCCGCGTGTTCTGTGCGCCGAAGCTCGTTACGAAAGTCTCGGCGCCGAGCGAAGCGATGAGCGGAGCGTCGGCGAGAGTGGCGCGACGGATGTGGAGGCCGGCGGGCGGGGCAATCTTGGTATCTGGGTTCATACAGTTGTGAGTGCCTAGCAAGGGATCGCGCTCTTCTGGAGGTCAGTATGCCTGCCCTCGCTGATGGCTGCAAGTGCGTCCAGCCACGGCGTTTGTATCGTTACCCTCGGCGCACGTTAGAGCGTCCCAACCTTAGAATGCACAATAGCTTATGCGATCAGCTTGGTCTTGCTATTGCACGTATGCATTAATACCCTGCGGATACAAACGTATCCGTTCATACAGCGCGACGACGGCGTGACGAGACCGCCGAAGTATCAACGCCGAGCGCCGGCGAGATCCATTTCAAGTCGCCGAGAGGCTTCTGGGAACACATGCGAACGATTCGTTGTTTCCTCTCCTTGCGCTCGACAAAGTCCTGATGCGGGGACTCGCGACTGAGCAGCTGACGCCCGAGGATAGCGCGCCGGGAACCGCCGTGGCCGCAGCTTTTGCGTGCGAGCGCATGTGCCGAACATTGTCGCGCACTCTGGGCGCCATCGGGTCGCGAGCGCTGCTCATGCGCGCGCTGTCGCAGGCGCAAGCAGAGCACCGCGCACTGAAAGAAGTCAGTGTCAGCGCCAAAGCCGCAGTTGCTCTTGATGGGATCTCGCTCGCCACCGCCGCGCATGGGGAGCCCGCAGTGGTTGCAGGGCTCGAAGGCGTGCTGAGCGCGTTACTCGCACTCCTCGGCAGGTTGATTGGAAAGGACATGGTGGCGCGACTCGTTGCGCAGAGTGCTCCCCTGGTGATAGCGGAGGAGGGCGACAAGTGAAGACCCAAAAGCGTCAACCGTTGACCCCGGCTCTCTCGAAGCCGAGCGAGATTCGCAGCGTGCTGACGGGAGTCCCAGGGCTCGACGCGATCCTCGGCGGCGGATTGCCAGAATTTTCCTGCAATCTCATCGCGGGAAGTCCCGGCAGCGGAAAGACGACGCTCGCGCAACAGATCGTCTTTGCAAACGCTACCCTGAAGCGCCAAGCGCTGTATTTCACCGTTCTTGGCGAGCCGACACTCAAGATGCTCCGGTATCAGCGGGAGTTTGGCTTCTTCGATCCGGAACTGGTCGGAACTGCCATTCAGTATGTCAATCTGAGCGAGGAGGCACTCGAGCGAGATCTGACGGCAGTGCTGGAGCGCATCACCACCGAAGTGGAAAACGTAGAGCCGGGATTCGTCGTCGTCGATTCTCTCCGCTCCTTTCTCGGAAGAGGCACGGAAGAAGAGGGTCATGGAGTGATGTCGCTCGATAGCTTCATGCAGCGAATCACACTGCAGTTGGCAACGTGGGAAGTGACGTCCTTCCTGCTCGGCGAGTATGCGGAGCACGAGCGTGCGCCCGTGTTCACCGTGGCGGACGGTGTGATAGCGCTCTCGCAGGTTGCCGACCGCAACTCGGTCGTGAGAAAGATGCAGGCGATCAAGATGCGCGGACGCGCCCCAATGCCCGGACTGCATACCTTCCGCATCACCGACGACGGGCTGCAGATATTCCCACGCATTCCCGAGCAACAGCTGCATCGGCGGCCCCAGGGCGTGCACCGCCTCGGGAGCGGAGTGCCGGGCCTCGACGAGCTGATGGGGGGCGGCATTCCGTCTGGAGACGCGGTCATGCTGGCGGGTCCGGCGGGCAGCGGCAAGACTACATTCGCGACGCAATTCGCGGCGGAAGGACTCCGCCGAGGCGAGTCTGTCGTGATCGTGGTTTTCGAGGAATACCCGGAGGAGTATCTCGCGCGTGCGCGGGCCCGCAATCAGGACATGGACGCGTCCGTACGCGATGGAAAGCTCAAGCTCATCTACATGCGACCGCTGGACCTGTCCGTCGATGAAACGCTCGCCGAGATACTGGAGGCGGTTTCGTCCCTCGATGCCACTCGCGTGGTGATCGATTCGCTCTCCGGATTCGAGGTGGCCCTGGCACCCGCGTTTCGGGATGATTTCCGGGAGTCACTCTATCGACTCGTCGGCGCATTGACGGCGACTGGCGTCACCATCTACATGACAACGGAAGTGGTGGGCGACTATCCACACGTGCGCTTCACGACGGAAAAAGTCTCGTTCATCACCGATGACATCATCGTTCAGCACTTCGTCGAGATCGATGGCGTGCTCCGCTCGGTGCTCGCCGTCCACAAGATGCGAGGCAGTGAGCACACGCACGATTTCCGCACGTACGAGATCGGCGCGAATGGTGCGGTGGTTGGCGGTGCGCTGAGGAACTACCGTGGCATCACGACGGGGGTGCCCGCGCGAGAAGTGGCGACGCACCGACAGGGATACCTTGGGCTGACCAGTCAGGAAGCGGCCGTGCTCGAAACGCTCGTGCGACTGGGCGCGGGTTCATACGATCTTCTCGTCGAGCACACCGGCCTGCCATTGGGAGAGCTCAAACGAGTGCTTGCACGACTTGCGTCGCTCAAGTACGCGACGTTCACGGACGAGGACGGAGGCACGTATCGAGCTGTCGCGCAGGTGGGCGGGTAGCCTGAGGAATACGAGATGAAGCTTTCCAGTGGGGCGACTGTGCATGTCGGCTAAAGGGGGATTCACAGCTGCCGGCTCGTTCGAGCGGCACATCGAGCACCTACCGACCGCATTTGCCGTCACGAGCGGAGAGCACCACACCCTTGTCTACGCGAATGCCGTATTCCGCGACCTCATCGCACCGGATGGACGAATCCTGCTCGGCCGTCCCATTGCTGACGCGATCCCCATGCGAGACAGCGCGGAACTGACCGCACTCCTCGACCGCTCGCTTCGAGCGGGGGTCGTCTCTCGCAACGTCCGCGTCGGCTCGCTCGATGACGCTGCGCAGCCACTGAGCTGCACCGTGTGGCCGGATCGGGAAGTTGATGAGAGGTCGACACAGCTCGTGATCGAGCTGCGCGAGACGACCGCTCAAGGGCCACTGGCGCCGCGGCTGCAACGGGAGATCACCGAGCGGCTGCTCATGAGCGCACTGCGCGAGCACGACGCGGCAGATCTCGCCGACGAGTCGCGGGAGCGAGCGACTTTTCTTGCCGCGGAAGGCCATAGGCTCAGCGAGTCTCTCGACGAGGCCGACACGTTGGCTGCGATGAAGGCGATCTCTCTCCCTTCGTTGGGTGCCTGGTGCATCGTCGACACCTTCAGCGCCGACGGCTCAATGCGCGGGCCGACGATCCCGCACCTCGATCCCGCCAAGCAGACCATCATGGAGCAGCTGGAGAGTCGTTGGCTTCCCAGCATCGCCGGTGGGCTCGGACTGCCCGAGGCCATGCGGCATGGAATCCCCTGGGTCATCACGAACAGCCTCGGACCGCTGCTGGTAGGCGCGAGTGACGATGCGGGCGACGACGATGAGTGGAGCGTGCATGGCATCGGGCCGCTGCTCACGGTACCGATGCTGGTCCGCGACACGCTGATCGGAGCCCTCACCTTCGTCGGCGACCGCCACGATCGCTCCTTCACTCCAGAAGAAATAGAGCTGGCTCAGGATCTGGCGAATCGCGCCGCGACCGCGCTCGACCGTGCGCGCGCATTTGGCGAGGCCGTCGCGCTCAAGATTCAGGCAGAGTCCGCGAGCAATGCAAAGAGCACGTTCCTCGGCATGATGAGTCACGAGCTGCGCACGCCGCTCAACGCCATCGGTGGCTACGTCGACATCATCGAGATGGGGATCCACGGGCCGGTGACCGAGGCGCAGCACCATGATCTGGAGCGCATCAAGAGCAGTCAGCAGTACCTGACCCGGCTGATCGGGGATCTGCTGAATCTGACGAAGGTGAATAGCGGTCTCTCGGTGTACGATGACCACGATATTCTGATGCAGGATGTTCTCGACACCAGCCTCGCGCTGCTCGAGCCGATCTTCGCGAAGAAAGCGTTGGTTCCGGACGTCATGATGATCGATGAGCAGATCATCGCCCGCGGCGATCGGGAGAAGGTAATCCAGGTCGTCGTAAATCTGCTCTCTAACAGCGTGAAGTTCACGAAGTACGGCGGGCGTCTCGTGATCGCGTGCGAGTCGACCCGGGACAGCGTCACGCTCCGCATCACCGACGATGGGATTGGTATCGCTCCCGACAAGCAGGAGGCGATCTTCGAGCCATTTGTACAGGTCGAGAAAGGGTCGCTTGCCTCGGAGGGAGGCATAGGTCTTGGCCTGGCGATTAGCCGTTTGCTCGCGCGTGGCATGCACGGCGAGCTGACGGTTGAAAGCGAATTGGGAAAAGGATCGTGCTTCACGCTCACGCTTCCGCGTGAACGGCGAAACCGCCGAGCTTGACCCCGTGGCATCTGACACGGTACACTCCGATATGCGCCTGATCTCTCCGCCCGCAATGGTTGGTTCCCCGAGAAGCTTTCGTTCTGACCGTTTCACCACGGTCGACGCAGGCGTGCGAAACCTTTTGTGGTGTCCGGCGCTTCGTTGTATGACGATGCGCGCGGAGGCGTGTATGCGGCCGGGGTGATGCAGCGAGCCATGTGCTCGGGCTCGAACCGATGGGATTTCAACCCGGCCGCTCGATCGAGCGGCCGGGTTTCGTTTGGGGATGTAGCAACCACAAAAGCAGGACGACCGGATGAGCGAAGGAACGGAAGCACCGCGTAAGGAAACGCCAACGCAGCGCGTCGAGCGGATCAAGCGCGAGAAAGCATCGTGGTCGATCATGGACGACATCCGCCGCTACGCGAAGGAGGGATTCGCATCCATTCCCGTCGACGATCTGGGCGTGCGCTTTCGCGCGTGGGGACTCTACACGCAGGGTGACGGGCACGGCACTCGCGGCGAGGAGCAGCCCTTCTTCATGATGCGCGTGCGCACGCCGAACGGGCTGCTCACGTCGGAGATGGTGCGCACGATCGCGGACATTTCCGACCGCTACGCGCGCAGCAGCATCGACATCACGAACCGACAGAACTTCCAGCTGCACTGGCTCCGCATCGAGGACGTGCCCGCCGTGTGGGACGAGCTCGCGCGTGTGGGCTGGACGAGCATGGGCGCGTGCGGCGACAACACGCGCACGGTAACGGGATGTCCGCTCGCGGGGCTCGAGCACGACGAGCTCATCGACGCGTCGGGAATCTCGCTCGAGGTCGATCGCTTCCTGAATGGCAACGCGGAGTTCGCGAATCTTCCGCGCAAGTTCAAGATCACGATCTCTGGCTGCGCGCATTGGTGCACGTATCCCGAGATCAACGACATCGGGGCCACGGCCGTACGCGGCGCGGACGGCACGATTGGCTTTCACGTGCGCGTGGGCGGCGGACTCTCCACGCGTCCGCATCTCGCGGTGCTGCTCCCCGCGTTCGTGCTGCCCGCGCAGCTACCCGCGGTCGTGAACGCGGTCGCGGGCATCTTCCGGGATTCGGACGAGCTCCGTCTGAATCGCGCGAAGGCGCGGATGAAGTATCTCTTCATCAATCACGGGTGGACGGCCGAGTCGTTTCTGGCCGAGGTCGAGCGACGTGTCGGATACACGCTCGCGCCGGCGGTGGAGGAGATTCCGCCGGAGGGGTCCTATCGCGATCACGTCGGCGTGCATCCGCAGAAGCAGCATGGGCTGCACTACGCCGGATTCTCGGTGGTGTCGGGGCGCATCAGTCCCGAGCAGCTTCGCCGCATCGCGCACCTCGCGAACAAGCATGCGGACGGATTGCTGCGACTCACGGTGATGCAGAACGTGCTCGTGCCGAACATTCCGTCAGAGAACGTCGAGGCGTTCGTGGCCGAGGCGGCGGAGCTTGGCGTTCCGCTCGCGGGCTCGCCGTTTCAGCGGGGAACGCTGTCGTGCACGGGGTCGGAGTACTGCAAGCTCGCGCTCACGGAAACGAAGTTGTTCAGCATCCGGCTCGCGCAGGATCTCGAGGAACGACTGCCGGGCTTCACGCAGGCGATGAAGCTCAACGTGAGCGGCTGCCCGAACTCGTGCGGGCAGCACTGGATCGCAGACGTCGGACTCCAGGGAATTCTGCTGAAGGAGGGCGACCGGCAGGTGGAGGGCTTCGACTTCTTCGTTGGCGGAGGTCTCGGCAAGGCGAGCGGTGTTGCGCATCGCGTGGGATATCGCGCGAGCGCAGACGATGTGCCCGATGCGCTGGAGCGCCTCTATCGTGCGTACGAGGACGGCCGCGAGCGCGGAGAGACGGTGCGCAACTGGAGCAATCGCGTAGGCGACGACGTGATCGCGACGGCGCTGCTGGGCGAAGCGGCGAGTCCCGTGGCGAGCGTGTGATGTTCTGATTCTGGCGGGAGTCAGCTCTCCCGCCAGCGACTCCCCGCGTAGATGTCGTCGCGCGTGGTTGGCACATCGGTGCTGCCATCGCGACGCGGCTTGGTGAAGATCATCTGCACGATGCCGTTGCTGCCGCTCGCGTGCTGGTGTGCACCCGCCGCGATGTACAGCCGCCAGACACGGTATCGGAACTCCCCCACCTGCGACACGGCGTCCTCACGCCTGTTCTCGAGCCGCCGAACCCAGTGGCGGCACGTTTTCGCGTAGTGCTCGCGCAGGTTCTCGATGTCCCGAATCTCGAACCCGGCTTTCTCGCCTTCCGTGATCAGCTCACCTACCGGCAGAAGATTGAAGTCGGGAAAGACGTAGCGGTCGATGAACTCGCTGCGCCGCCACAGGCGGTCAGTGGTCCACCGCATGGGCTGCTTCAGCGTTGCGCGCGGTGATGCGCCGTTATCCACGATGGTGTGATTTAGAAAGATTCCACCTTCTCGTGTGAAGCGATACGCGGCCTCGAAGTACGCCGCGATCTGCGAGCGGCCCACATGCTCGGCCATGCCTACGCTCGTGACCTTGTCGTACACCGAGCCGCTGGGCAAATCGCGATAGTCGAGAACTTCGACCTTGCACCGATCCTGAAGCCCCGCCTGGACGATCCGCTCCCGCGCGAGCGCCGCCTGCTGGCGCGCGAGCGTCACCCCATGCGCGAACACGCCATAGTGCTCGGCCGCGTACATCACCAGCGCGCCCCATCCGCATCCGATGTCGAGCAGAGTCTCGCCGGGAGCGAGGCGCAGCTTGCGGCAGATGAGATCGAGCTTGGCGGTTTGTGCGGAGTCGAGGTCGTTCACGCCAGGCGGAAAATAGGCGCACGAGTACACCATGCGGCGATCGAGCCACATCGCGTAGAAGTCGTTGCCGAGATCGTAGTGGAAGCGCGTCGATGCAGCATCGCGATCCTTCGAGTGGAGCTTGCCGCGTGGTTGCGCGCGATTCCGCGCGGGTGCATCGGTGACGGAGCCGACGCCGTTCGACGGGAGCTCGAGCAGATGGCGCGTGAGCCGAGCGAGCGCGCCCAC
>JAQBQC010000084.1 GCA_028287205.1 Gemmatimonadota bacterium | reverse complement strand
GCTTGGGAGTGCTCAGGGGCCAGAAGCGCGACCCGACACCCCCGGCGAGAATCACCGCCCAGCGACTCAACGTTCCGAAACTCCCATCCCCTCGGTGGGCACACCCGTGAGCTCCGCCGCACGCGCGTACAGCTTCTTCGGACTGAACGGCTTCGTCAGGAACTCGTTGGCGCCGAGCGCCATCGCCTGCTTGTGATGCTGCTCCTGTCCCGCCGCCGTGAGCACGATGCACGGCACTGCGCGCCAGCGATCGTCCGCGCGCAACCTGGCGAGCACGTCGAGCCCCGTCATGTAGGGCATCATCACGTCGAGCACGACGAGCGCGATGTCCGGCTCGCTCTCCATCTTCTCGAGCGCCTCACGGCCGTCGTACGCGAGCGTCACGTTGAAGGGACCCTGCTCGAGCTTCATCTTGATGATGCGCCCGATGTGCGGCTCATCGTCGGCCACGAGCACGTGAATGCGCTGCTGCTCGAGCATGCTCAAACCAGCGACGAGATGTTCTCGCGATTGCGGCGCAGCTCGAACAGCAGGCGCCCGATATTCGCGGACGGTTGGGCGAGCACCAGCAGGAGCGCATCGGTGGAGAGCAGCGCGATGACGGCGATGCCCTGCTCGTACTCGAGAATGGCGGTGGTCAGCGCGCCGCGCGAATCGTGCGCGCCAAATTCTTCCGCCGCCGCAACGATCGACGGGACGAGCGCCGCCACACTCTCGGCGTTCACCGAGCCCGTGGTCTCGCTGTCGATCAAAAGTCCGTCGCGGCCGAGCACGACGGCCGCATCGACGCCTTCGCGCTGGCGAAGGGCGCCCACGAGATCTCGAATGGTGGCCAATGCACGCTCCTGGTGGGTGAGCGAAACTACTGGCCGCGAGCGGCGGAAGTCAAGCGAGGATAACAGCTTGAACTGGCTGTGGATGCGCCCTATCCTTTCACGTTCGGCAAGTGATTTTCTCCCCCACGGCGCGTGCGTCCATGAAGGTCAGATTTCTGGTGCTGTTCGTTGGCGTCGGCGCTGGTGCCGCTGCCTGCGCAAATCCGTTGTCCACCAAGGCCACGCTGGCCACCATCGACGACACGGCGGCTGTCTTTGCGCTCACGGGCGCGCCCGAGAGTGCACCGACGGCGATCAACATCACCTTTCCGCGCGCGGTGATTACCACGCCGAGCGAGCAGTACGACGTGGTATTCGACATTCGTCACGACTCGGCGTTCGCGTATCCTCCGCACGCGATCGGAGCCACGCTGACCGCCGGGCTGCAGCTCGCGACCCAGCCGTACGACGCGATCACCCAGGCGCCGACCACGGGCTACAATGATACGCTTCCCATGTTCATCAAGCCGGGCGATGTGCTGCTGGTGCAGTCGACGTCGGCGCAGTGCGCCACGCAGAGCGTCGCGGCCCGCACGTTTCTGTATGCGAAGGTCGTCATCGATTCGATCTTCTATGACGGGGCGACGGCGCCGCATACGCCGCGCACCATTTGGTATCGCATGCGCAACGATCCGAACTGCGGCTTCATCTCGTTCCTCGACGGCATTCCAACTTTCTGACCGTGCACGACCTGAGATTGTTGCGGGACAATCTGGAGTCGTTGCGTGAAGGGATGCGCCGCCGGCGTCAGCTCGACACGCTCGCGCCGCGCATCGATCGCGCGGAGCAGCTCGACGCCGAGCGACGCGCGCTCATTCAGCAGGTCGAAGAGAAGAAGGCGAAGCGCAATGCGGTGAGCCAGGAGGTCGCGCGCCTCAAGAAGCAGAAGGAGAGCGCCGTAGACCTCATTCGCGACATGCGCGCGCTGGGCGACGAGATCGCGGGGCTCGAGAGCTCGCTGGCCGAGCGGGAGCAGGAGCTCGACGCCATTCTCATGCAGCTCCCCAATATTCCGCTGGCCGATGTTCCCGACGGCGGTGAGGAGAGCAATCGCATCGTGCGTGCATGGGGTGAGCCGCGCGGCACCGAGGGCGTGCGTCCGCACTGGGACATCGGCGAGCAGCTCGGCATTCTCGATCTCGCTGCCGGCGCGAAGGTGTCGGGCTCGGGATTTGTCGTGCTGCGGCGAGGCGGGGCGAGGCTGGTGCGCGCGCTGATGTCGTTCATGCTCGATCTCCACACGCGCGAGCAGGGGTACGAGGAGGCGTGGGTGCCCTTTCTCGTCACGCGCGAGACGATGACGGGAACGGGCCAGCTGCCGAAGTTCGAGGACGATGCGTACCGCACCGACGACGATCTCTTTCTCATCCCCACCGCGGAGGTGCCGCTCACGAATCTGCTGCGCGGCGAGATTCTCGAGGCGAGTGCGCTTCCCCGTGCGCTCACCGCGTACACGCCGTGCTTCCGCCGCGAGGCCGGCGCGGCGGGGAAGGACACGCGTGGGCTCATCCGCCTGCACCAGTTCGACAAGGTGGAGCTCGTGCGCTTCACCACCCCCGAGAGCTCGGCGCAGGAGTTGGAGACGCTCACGGAACATGCGGAGCGCGTGCTGCAGCTCCTCGGGCTTCCGTATCGCGTGGTGTTGCTCGCCGCGGGTGACACCGGGTTCTCGTCTGCCAAGACGTACGATCTCGAGCTGTGGGCGCCCGGGGTGGGGAAGTGGCTCGAGGTGAGCTCCTGCAGCAGCTTCGGCGACTTCCAGGCCCGGCGCGCGAACATTCGATATCGCCCGGCGCCCGGCGAGAAGCCGCGTTTCGTGCACACCCTCAACGGCTCGGCGCTCGCATTTCCGCGCACGATCATCGCCATCCTCGAGCACTATCAGCGCGCGGATGGCACCGTCACGATCCCGGACGCGCTCCGCCCGTATTTCGGCGGCGATCTCCTCGCGTAGCCGATGCGCGGACGCGCGCCGGTCATCATCCTCGGATTGCTGCTCGCGCTGCTGCTCGGCGCGTACATCCTCTTTTCGCGCCGTGTCGTGCTCGAGCTGCGCCGCGATGCGGGACGCTCGGGGCAGATGTATGCGCGCGTGTTCCGCGCGCTCGCGGATCCGCGCCCGGACGCGGGAAACGACGCGCTGCTCGATCTCGCGCGACACATAGACGCGCTGGGGGTGCCCGTGATCGTGACGGATGACAAGGGTGTGCCCACGGCCGCCGCGAATCTTCCGTTCAAGGCGCCGCTCTCGGACCCGAGGGTGCGCGACTACATCCCGTATCTCGACCGGATGAATCCGCCCGTCGTGGAGCGGGGCATCGGCATGGTGCACTTCGGCGACAGCCAGCTGATCACGAGCCTGCGCTTCATCCCGGTGGTGCTCGCGTCTCTGCTCGTGTTCGTGTTTCTCGCCGGACTGTACACGCTGCGCACGCGCAACCGCGCGGATCGCGAGCGCGTGTGGGCGGGAATGGCGCGTGAGTCCGCGCATCAGCTCGCGACGCCGCTTTCGAGCCTGAGCGGGTGGCTGGAGCTGCTGCGCGAGCAGCGCGCCGACTCGCTGTCGACATCGGCGATCGCGCACATGGAGGGCGACCTCGAGCGGCTCCAGCGTGTGTCGCACCGCTTTGAGCGCATCGGGCGCCCCCCGCGCCGCGACGTCGTCGATCTCGGGGCACTGGTCGTGCGCGTGGGGAACTACTTCCAGGCGCGCGTGCCCACGCTCGCGCATCGCGTCACGATCGTGGCGTCCGGCGGCAATGAGCCGCTCACCATCGAGGGCGATGAGGTGCTGCTCGAGTGGGCACTCGAGGTCCTCGTCAAGAACGGGCTCGATGCGCTGGCGGGCCGCGGCGGCCGCATGTACATCACGACCAAGCGTCTCGATCCCGACCGGGTGCGGCTGCGCGTGGCGGATGACGGGCCGGGCATTCCGCGCGAGATGCGTGCGCGGATTTTCGAGCCCGGATTCTCCACCAAGGAGTCGGGGTGGGGAATCGGGCTCTCGCTCGCGAAGCGCATCGCCGAGGAAAATCATCGCGGCCGGCTGGTTCTCACGCCGTCGGAGAAAGGCGCGACCTTCGACATTATACTTCAGGGATGAGCAGCTCTCCCGCAACTGATGTATCAGAAGACGCACTCGCCAAGCTGAATCCCGCCCAGCGCGAGGCCGTGCTCCACTTCGAAGGTCCGATTCTCGT
>JAQBQC010000076.1 GCA_028287205.1 Gemmatimonadota bacterium | reverse complement strand
GCTCATCGCGGGCGCAGACAAGATCTGCTTCGTGGTGTCTCCCGGCAAGACGGACATTCTCGAGTACTATGGCGGCGACATCGGCGGCGGAAGCATCGGGTGCGCTCGCGTCGCCTACACCGTGCAGTCGCATCCCGCCGGACTGTGCGACGCGATCTTCTGCGCGCTCCCGCTCGTGGCTGCGAATGAGAGCGTGATGGTCGGACTACCGGACACCATCTGGTATCCCGCCAATGCGTTGCGGGCGCTTCCCGACGATCGGCTCGCGTTTCTGCTCTTCCCCGTCGAGCGCCCCGAGCTCTTCGACGCCGTGCGCACCGACGCGAGCGGCCACGTGCTCGCGATTCACGTCAAGAAGCGAGATCCGGGGTCGTCCTGGGTGTGGGGCGCTTTCAGGATGCCGGGTGCAGTGCTCGCGGAGCTCCACTCGCTCTGGAACGAGCGCGAGCGCCGCGACGAATACTTCGGCACGCTCGTGAACGCGTATCTCGCGCGCGGCGGCACCGCCGTGGGAGTGCGCGCTGGCACGTCGTACGTGGACGTGGGAACGCTGCACGGCTATCGCCAGGCCATCGATCTGCTGAAAGAAGCAGCAGACGAGGATGGCGACGCGCACCTTCCGCCCGAGATCGCCCGGATGTCGCAGATGCGCGAGCGTGGCGTAATCGCGCCGCGCCTCGATCGCTAGATCGCGCTCACGGAATTTCGCATCACAGGATTGGCCACAGGTCGCGCGTCACGTCGAGGTTGAAAGTCCACCGCCCGTGACGAAGCCCGCGCGCCACATCCACGCGCAGCAGATCGAAGAAGATCAGCGCGCCTACTCCCACCGCCGGATACCAACCCGCGCGATCGGGCGCGAACGAGGCCTCGTTTCCCGAGTAGATCACGGTCGCGAACGGCGCGAGCGTGGCGCGCGCGGGCGCCCTGCCGTAAGGGCCCAGCGACAGTCCGAAGAACGGCACGCTGCTTCGCCACTCCATTCGCGCACTCGCGCCAACGCGGCCCGCGAACTGATGGTAGTCGTATCCGGGCCCGGACACCGGTCCGCCGAGATACACGAGCTCCTGTGACGGCGCACTCGGCGGCGCGGCGACTCCCGCGACGGTGCCTTCGACCACGAGGCGCCCATCACCCAACGCCCTCTCGCCGTGCGCACTGATCATCGCGCGCGCGAAGGAGCCGTCGCCGTTGGGGCGATCGTCCAGCGCCTGTGTCAGCCCGCCGCGCACCTGCCCCGCAAATCGCGTTTCGAATCCGCCGAGCATCACCGGAGCGGGGCGAGTGAATCCGATCACGAGACGCTCCTCGTGCAGCGGACGTGCGGGAACAGTTCGCTCGTAGCTCCCCCACGCCGGACTCGCGTGAATGCGCAACGAGTCCTGCCGCTCCCACGTCCCCTCAAGGTGCCAGCGCAGCCCGCCGTGCACTCCGAGCTCCGCCGCGAGTCCCAGAGCACGCACGTCGTATGGGTCCGTGGCATCGCTCCCGAACTCCTGCGCGGCGAAGCTGTTCACCACCGTCGATCGTTCGGCGATGTCGCCCACGTCGCGGTAGTCACGTCCGCCGAACAGCTCGATGCCCGTGCCGTCGCCGCGTCGGAGGGCGACGCCGAGTCGCCCCTTGAGCACGTGATCGGCGAAGCCGTAGCGCGCGCGCACCGACGGAACGATGCCGCCACCGGCCCGAATGCTCGCGCCCGCTCCCAACGCGAGCCCTTCCACGCGATTCACGCGCACGAAGTCCGACGCCTTGCGCGCCGACAGCGACGCGCCCTCGGCGCGCGCGAGCGCCTGCTGCTGCACGAGCGCGCGCGCCTCCTCCTGAACCTTTCTCACGTCCTCGTCGCTCGCGGCGCGCACGTCGGAGGGGAGCGAGTCGAGGATGCGCCCATGCCACTCGTGCTTCGCGAGCTCGCGCGGGGGCGCACTCGTGATCTCGGCACCACCGAGAAAGAGCGCGAGCGGCAGCCCCTTGTTGATCTCGTATCCGGAGATCTCCCAGCGTCCTCGAATGATTCCGCGCGCAGGAAACTCCAGCCACCTTCCCGTGCGCCGGATCTCGACCTCCTGGTGCCGCGGCAGCCAGAAACGTCCCTGCACGAGCGCATTCTCGAGCACGATCGAGATGTCCTCGAGCTCCTTGTCGAGATAGGCCGGGCGCGTGAAGGTGAACGCCATGCGCACGACATCGCCCGTCGAGCGATCGATGTAGAGCGCACCAACGAGCCGCGGCTGCGAAGGATCCCTGGGCCGAACGCGAAGCTCGTACACGCGCACGGAACGATCGGGAAGACGGATGCTCAGCGAATCGTTGATCGCGAAGTCGTAGTCGCCGATGCCCTCCGCGGAGAGCGGATGCGGAACGTCGCGCACCTCATCGCCCTCCCCGATGCGGATGATGCTCGGAAAATTGTTCTGAACGATGCCGAGATGATCCTGGTGATACGCGATGTTCGTTGGCAGCGCGAGCGTGTCGCGGCGGCCAACGATGCGCTGCTTGCTGAGGTCGGGCGCCCGCCAGTACACTTCCAGCGCGAGCTCATCGGAGCGACCTACCTTGGGCGGGTCGGGGAAGTTTTCACCGACCTGCGCGAGAAAGGTGAGGTAGCCGTGCGCGGTGGCGTGGTAGTCGCGCAGCGCCGTGTCGGCAAGCTGCTGCGCGCGACGCGTCGTCGCGCGCTCCACAAGCTCTCGCGTGCGATCGTCATTCCAGGCTTGCGCGCTGACCGGCGGCGCGATCGCGCAGAAAACGACGACCAAACACGCGGCCAACAACGCCGCGAGGACTCTGCTCATGAAAGTAAAATGTCAGCGTACGTGCGGGACGCGGCAAGCACGTGATG
>JAQBQC010000057.1 GCA_028287205.1 Gemmatimonadota bacterium | reverse complement strand
AGTCCGGAGGCGCGCACCATTCGCCTCAACGTGGAGAGCGACGACGATGTGGTGATCTGGCTCAACGGCCGGCGCATCATGCGCCGCGAGGTCGCGCGCGAGCTGCGATCCGGCTCCGACACCATTTCGCTCGCGCTCGCGCGCGGCGAGAATCGCCTGCTCTATCGTGTGGTCAATCGGGGCGGCGGCTTCGGGCTCGGCGCGCGGCTGCTGGCGATCAGCCGCGACCCCATCGGCGATCTGCGCAGCGAAGTCTCCGCGTCTGCGCGAGACGACGCGCGTCGCGTCTCCGCCGGCGACACGGCGCTCGGCCCCGCCGCTCGCGCCGCCGTCACGCTCGGGCCCATGACGATGGCGTCGCGCGCGGTGATCCTGCCCGCAGCGGAGTCGCACGACACGAATGCCCGGCAGCCGTCGACGCTCGGTGTTCCGCTGCGAGTCTGCGCGATACGCTGGGAGCGCACGCGCGGGCGGCAGTCGCTCGAGGTGGGAGGCGCGAGCGTGCCACTGCCGAAGAGTGACATCGGCCAACCCATCTCCGTTGTTGCAAACGCGGATTGGATGGCGCTCGCACGCGGCGCCCTCAATGGCGGCGCCCAGGCCGTCGTGCGCACCGACGACGCGCTGCTGTCGCAGCTCGCGCTTCCAATTCCCGCGAATGCGCTGCTGGAGCTCCTTTCGCGGCCGATCGCGATCGATCGCTGGATCGGATCGCCCGACGTAAGCGGAAGGCGCGAGCTCGAGCTGAGCGCGAACATCGATTCCTCCGCGCGCCAGAAGCTGCGGCGCATTCATGCCGATCTCGTCATCCCTCCTGCACTCGGCGGCCTCACCGTGGATGCGGAGGTGGCCGAGTTCGGGCCGTCGTACTCGGTCACGGCGAACGGCATGAGACTCGCGCCCGATTCGCTCGGCCACGCGATTCTTTGCGCGCCGTGCGTCGCGGGGACGCCGTTCGAGATCTCGATCGCGCCGCACGGGCCCTGGTGGGATCCGCCACGACTCCGCGTGCGCGATCTTGGCTGGGCCGAAATCCACGACGGCGCCGAGTGGGCGCGCTACTTCACCGGCGACACGCTGGGCGCCATCCCCGACAGCGCCACTGCGCAGACGCTGCTGCGCGGCGCGCTCGACACGTCGAAGACGGCATACCACGCAGGAATCGCGGAATGGATCGCGCGTCTCGCCCCGGCCGCCGCACGCATCCGCCGCGATACGATCGACATCGTCGGACACTCGCACATCGATGCCGCGTGGCTCTGGCAGGTGCGCGAAGGACGGGATGCGCTGCAGGCCACGTGGGAGACGGCCACGAAGCTCATGTCGAAGTATCCGGATATGCACTTCGCCGGCTCGTCGGCGCAGTACTACGAGTGGATCGAAGAGCAGGATCCGGCTCTGCTCGCGCGGATTCAGGCGCTCGCGAAGAGCCACCGCTGGGAACCGGTGGGTGGATGGTGGGTGGAGTCGGACGCGAATCTTCCGTCGGGCGAATCGCTCGTCAGGCAGGCGCTCTACGGCCAGCGCACGTTCACGCGCATCTTCGGCAAGCCATCGCGCGTCGCGTGGCTCGCGAATTCGTTCGGCTTTCCATGGTCGATGCCGCAGATCCTGCGCAAGAGCGGCTTCGAGTTTTTCGTGACCCAGGAAATGCGCTGGAACGACACGAATCACTGGCCGCCCGGGCTGAACAGTTTCTGGTGGGAGGGGCCCGACGGCTCGCGAGTGTTCACGAACGTGCTCTACGCGTACGACCACGACCTGGCGCCAAGGCGGCTCGCGAAGGAGTTCGTCGTCACGCGAGACTCGAGCGCATCGCCGCGGATGCTGACCGTGTACGGCGTTGGCGATCACGGCGGCGGGCCCTCGATGCAAATGCTCGATCGTGCGCGCGATCTGCAGCGCATTCCGACGTTTCCGGTCGTACGGGACGTCTCGCCGGACTCCTCGCTCGCGCGCATGCGGCTGGATGCGCGGGCGGGCCCGGTGGTGCGCGACGAGCTGTACCTGGAATATCATCGCGGCACGTTCACCACGCAGGCCGCAACGAAGCGCTGGAATCGCGAGCTCGAGGCGCTCCTCGGCAACGCGGAGGCCGCGGCCACACTGACCGCTCTCCCGTATCCGCACGACTCGCTGCGCACCGCGTGGCGTCGCGTGCTCTTCAACCAGTTTCACGACATTCTCCCGGGCAGTTCGATCGCGGAGGTCTACAAGGATGCCGCGAGGGACTACGCGCGGGCGCAGTCGAGCGCGCAGCACATTCTCGAGCGATCGCTCCGCGCAATGGCGGACTCGATGGACACGCGTCCGCCGCATCCGGGCGAGACGCCTTTTATCGTATTCAACGCGAGTGGCCGCCCGCGCAGTGGCGTCGTGCGCCTGCCACGGGCGAGCGGATCCATCGCGCGCGACGCACGCGGGCGCGTGCTCCCGAGCGCGATGGCCGACTCCGTGCTCGAGGTGCGCGTTGCGAACGTTCCCTCACTCGGCACGGCGCTCATCTTCGTGGGCGGAGAAGCCGCAACGCCGCCGCAATCGCGAATTGCGATGCGCCCGTTTGGAAACACGCGAGTGCTGGAGAACGCTGCGCTGCGCGTCGAGATCGACGCCGCCACCGGCAACATCACGCGCCTCTACGACAAGGCGCACGGAAGAGAATCGCTCTCGCCGAATGCGGGGGGCCTCCTGCTCATCGATGATGTTCCCTCGCAGTGGCAGGCGTGGAACATCGACGACCTTCACGGCAAGCGCGCCTGGATCGATCAGTCGATCCGTGTGGACTCGGTCATCCGCACTCCACTGGGCGCATCGCTCACCGTGCATCGCGCGCGCGACAGCATCCGCGTTACCGAGCGATACGCGCTTCGCGATGCTCCCGCTCGGCTCGACCTCGCCATGTCGATTGACTGGCGCGGGAGAGAGCGACTCCTCAAGCTCGTGGTCCCCCTCGCGTTTCACGTCGACTCCACGCGCGCGGAGATCCCGTACGCCTCCATCGCGCGGCCCACTCGCCCCGCCACGCGGCGGGACAGCGCGCGGTTCGAGACTCCGATGCAGCGGTGGCTCGATGCATCGTCGCAGGGTTTCGGTGTGGCGGTGGCGAACGACGCGAAATACGGCTACAGCGCGAGCGGCGACACGATGTTCATCACGCTGTTGCGAAGCGCGAAGTGGCCCGATGATCATTCGGACATTGGGATGCAGCGCGTGGGGCTGAGCATCGTACCCCACGACGGCGATTGGCGCGCGCCGGCGATCCGCGACGCCGCGGCAGAGCTGAACGCGCCGCTGCTGGCGCTCCCGGTGAGTCCGCATGCGGGCACCGCGCGAGGCAGCTCGTGGCTCACCATCGAGCCTTCATCCGTGGAGCTTGGCGCGCTCAAGCGCGCCGAGGACGATGATCGCATCATCGTGCGCGTGGTCGAGACGAGCGGACGGTCTACAGTCGCGCACCTGCAGTTCGCCTCGCCGGTGGACGCGAGCGAGACCGACTTGCTGGAGCGTCAGCTCACGAACGGTCTGCGCGGGCGGGGCCTCGCGCTCGACCTGCCGCTCGCTGCCTTCGAGTTCAGGACTATTTCCGTTCGACCGATTCGCCGGCGCTGACCGTCTCGGGCCGATCCCCGGGCGGCGTGCGCACGCGGCAGATGTTCGCCGGATTCATGCGCCACCGTGTGGCCCACCGCGTCACCGAGTCACTCACCACGCTGTCGAGAAACGGCGTGGCCACGCGAATGTCGTAGAACGTCCACCTGGGCGGCTGGTTTCCCGAGTAGCCGTTGAGCGTGGGAATGCCGAGCTGCATC
>JAQBQC010000012.1 GCA_028287205.1 Gemmatimonadota bacterium | reverse complement strand
GTCGTGCTCGCCGCGCTTTTCTTCGCGACGCTGTCACAGGGCGGGCTCGCGATCAACGCGCTCGTTCCCAAGCAGATGGTCGACGCGCTGCAGGGCGTGGTGATCCTCGCGATGGCCGCCTCGGTTCCCGAGGTGCGGCGGCTGCTCGCCTCGTCGCGGAAGCGCGCAACATGAGCATGCTCCTCGCCTTCCTCGCGCAGACGCTGCGCATCGCCGTGCCGTATCTCTTCGCGGCGGCCGGCGGTGTGCTGGCCGAGCGTGCGGGGATCATCAGCCTGACGCTCGAGGGCTTCATGCTCGGCGGCGCATTCAGCGCCATGCTCGGCAGCTACTACTCCGGCAGCCCCTGGATCGGCGCGTTGTGTGGCATCGCGGGCGGACTCGCTCTCGGGATGGTTCACGCGGTGGCGACCATCCGCTTCAAGGCGAATCAGGTGGTGTCCGGGATCGCGATCAATCTGCTTGCCGTCGGGCTCACGCGATATTTTCTCAAGCTCTTCTTCGACAGCTCGTCCAACTCGCCTCGTGTGCCGGGATTCTCCGCCGGCACGAGCTCGACCGCGCTGATGTCCGGGCTGCTGCACAATCCGCTCATTCCGCTCGGGCTCCTGATCGTCCCCGCTGTCGCGTGGCTGCTCTATCGCACGCCTTTCGGCCTTCGCGTGCGCGCGGTTGGCGAGCATCCGGAGGCCGCGGTCACGCTCGGGATCTCCGTGAAGCGCGTGCGCTACGCCGCCGTCGCGCTGTCGGGCGCCCTCGCGGCACTCGGCGGCGCATATCTCTCGCTCGACCAGCATCAGTTCACCGACGGCATGAGCGCCGGGCGCGGATTCATCGCGCTCGCCGCCATCATCTTCGGCCGCTGGGATCCCATGCGCGCTGGGCTCGCGTGCCTGTTCTTCGCCGCGGCCGAGACGCTCCAGATTCAGCTGCAGGGAATGCAGGCGATTCCGTCGCAGTTCGTGCAAATGATTCCTTATGTGCTCACGATCATCGCGCTCGTCGGCATCGTGGGGCGCGCGGTACCGCCGGCCGCGCTGGGCAGAGAGTAGCTTTCCGCCGTGCCTTCCTTTCTGACGAAGCGCCTGGACGCCCTCCGCAGCGGAGACGCCGGCAAGCTCAGTGTGCTGATGTTCACCGCGTTCATCGACATGGTGGGCGCGCTGATGATCATCCCCCTCCTGCCGTTCTACGCCAAGCGGTTCGGCGCGAGCGACTTCGCGGTAATGGCGCTCGTCGCCTCGTTCGCGGCGATGCAGCTGATCAGCGCTCCGCTGTGGGGGCGCGTCTCGGACAGATACGGCAGAAAGCCCGCATTGCTGTTCGGACTCGGCGCGTCGATGATCGCGTACGTCGTGTTCGCGTACGCGGACTCGTACTGGCTTCTGCTCGCGTCGCGAATCATTCAGGGCGCCGGCGGTGGGACGACGGGAGTGATCCAGGCGTACGTGGCCGACAGCATGGCGCCGAAGGATCGCGCGCGCGGGCTGGGGTGGCTGTCGTCGGCGACGAATGCAGGCGTGGTGATCGGGCCTGCGATCGCGTCGTTCTCGCACAATCTCGGACCGCACTGGCCGGGCATGATCGCCGCGCTGCTCTGCGCGATGAACATCCTGTTCGCCCTTCGCTATCTCCCGGAATCGCACGATGCGAAGGCCCGTCTCCGCACGCGCGGGGGACGCACGCCATTCGACGCAGTGGCGCGCGTTGCCGGCGTGGACATCGGGCAGCCGTATGCGCGACTCATCTGGATGTACTCGGTGGGGCTCGGCGCGTTCTACGGAGTGAATGCGCTGATCATCCTGTTTCTCAGTCGACACTTCGACGTCACCGAGAATTCGATCGGCTTTTTCTTCATGTACATGGGCGGGCTGAGCATCGTCTTCCGGCTCTTTCTGCTGGGCCCCGCGGTCGACAGGTTCGGCGAGGTGCGCACCGCGCGACTGGGCGCGGTGTGTCTGGGCCTGGGGCTCGCGCTGACCCCCATCACGGCGTACTTGAAGCTCACCGCGCTGCCGGACTTCAGCTGGGCGCCGTTTGCGGTGGTGATCGCCCTCGTGCCGCTCGGCGCTGCGCTCAACTTCCCGAGCGTGACCGCGCTCCTGTCGCGCGTAGTTGGCGAGAACGAGCGAGGGTTGTACATGGGAGTGCAGCAGACGTACGGGGGCATCGCGCGCGTGATCTATCCGCTCGTGGCGGGGATCGCATCCGATCGCCTGGGCGAGGCCGCGCCATTCTGGATCTCCGGCGGCCTCGTGCTGAGTACGATCGCGATGGGATCGCAGCTGGGGCGCTACTCGAGCCGCACAGCGGAGTTCGAGGCCGCGGCACTGAGCGCCGAGCGTGCGGCGGTGAGCGAAGAGGCGACGGCGGAAGCGAAGGCGGCGGAGTAGGTACTGGTACGTTGGAGGGGCGCCGTTCGTCCATCGAGCAACAGACGTCGACCCCTTTCCCGCGAGTCGCTCGAGCGCATGAACGCCGCCCCCCCGTCCCGTCCCGCCGAATTCGACAATCCCGCGATCCCCGAGATCGCGACGGAGGACGTGCCGATCTGCCCGCTCTGCGGCGCGGAGCGCTTTCACACGTTCGCCGAGGGGTACGACTACGAGCTGCAGACGTCGCGCAACCGGTGGCGATTCGTGCAGTGTGATTCCTGCACGCATGTGTGGCTCAATCCGCGCCCCGCCATCTCGACGCTCGGCACGATCTATCCGACCACCTACTACGCCTACAACTACGCGACGAAGATCAATCCGATCGCGGTGAAGGCGAAGGAGCTGCTCGATGTCGCGAAGATGAAGGCGATACTCGCACACCTGAAGCGCGCGCCGCGATCGTTTCTGGATGTCGGCTGTGGCGACGGACGCTTTCTCAAGGTGATGGAGAAGAAGGGCGTCCCGCGAGCGAAGGACTATGGGCTCGAGCTCGACGAAGCGGTGCTCGCACCGCTCAAGCAGGCCGGCTATCAGGTGGCATGCGAGCGCGTAGAGGACTCGACGCTCGTTCCCGATGGCTCGCTCGATCTCGTGACGATGTTCCACGTCATCGAGCACGTCGATGACCCGGGGCCCGTCGTGCGGAAGCTCGCGAAGTGGATGGCACCCGGCGGAGTGCTCGCGATCGAGACGCCCAATCTCGACGCGCTCGATCAACGGCTCTTTCACGGCAGCTACTGGGGAGGCTACCACATCCCCCGCCACTGGAATCTTTACACGGCCTCGACGCTCGCGAAGCAGTTGAAGGATGCTGGTCTCGAGCCGGTTGCCACCATGTACCAGACCGGTCATTCCTTCTGGATGTACTCGATGCATCACTGGATGCGCTTCGAGGGCAAACCGCATCCCCGCCTGGCGAAGCTTTTCGACCCGATCGGCAGCCTGGCATTCCTCGCCGGCTTCACGCTGTGGGACAAGTTGCGGGGGCTTCTGGGCTTCCGTACGAGCGCGGTGTTGATGCTCGCGAGGAAGCCGGAGGCAGCGTGACCGGGCGGGACGCGTCTTCGTCTAAGACGTAGACCCTTGGGGCCCAACAAGATGACGCTTCAGCTCGCCAGCACCGCCGCCCCCGAAGCGCTCGTCGCGCCCCGCGCGGCGGCGCCGCGTTTCGATCCCTACCACCCGTTTCGCCGCACCCTCCTGAC
>JAQBQC010000010.1 GCA_028287205.1 Gemmatimonadota bacterium | reverse complement strand
CGTGGGCCCGGCGCTGCCACCGCGGCCACGCCCTCGTCCGCGACCGCGCCCGGTGCCGCTCCCGCCACCCGAGCCGCCGCCGTTGCCGGACGCGCCCGTGCCGGCTGCGCCCATGATCCCGGAAGCGGCGCTGGCTAGACCCTCTCCACCATCCCCATCCCCATCTCCGTCTCCATCCTCGTCTTCATCCTCATCCCTTACCGTCACCGCGCCGAACTTGATGCTGTTTCGCCGCGACGTATGCGACGATCGGTTCGCGACGCCGCCCCCGGCGCCGCTCTGCACGATGCGCGTGAGCACATCCGCGAGAAACTCCTCGTACTCCTCCCGGTCCACACCCACACCGAACTCCAGCCGCTGCACCCCCACGCCCGCGAGCTTCTCCGCCCACGGCCAGTCCTTCATGTCGTGCATCGGCGCCTGACCGTAGATCACGTCCGTGCCGATGAACGAGAACTGCGGAAGCGGATTCTCCTGCTGCAGCTCGGCGAGATGCTGGTACGACGCATCCACCGCGCGCGCCCACGTCGGATGCTCGCGCGGATACAGCATCATCGTCGACAGGCTTTGCGCGAGCGACGAGAGAAATTTCACGGGACTGCTCACGACGCTGCTCACGGGCCCCGCGAGCGGATCGCGTTCTGCACAGCCGAATCCGGATCGTTCTCCGCGAGCGTCAACACCTTCATCGCCTGTGGCTCCTTTGACCACGTCCACGCGAGCGCCGACAATGCCGCGAGCATCGGCTGGCTCTTGGGCGCGAGCTTGCGACCGAAGAGCCAGCGGCGCTTCTTCGACAGCACGCACTTCACGAGCACGTCCAGCACGGCCGGCAACCGGATCGGCGCGAGCACGCGGATCGCGAGCACCGCCATCATCCCCTCGAGCGAGCGGTCGCTCAACCGCTCGGTGAGCACGCCGATCGCCTCGCGCGGGCACCCGCCCTCGAGCGCGGCGTTGAGCGCCGCGCGCACGATCCGCTCATCGCTGTCCGACACCGCGAGCGCGATCGACTCCGCGCGCGTGGCGGGATCGCGAAGCAGCAGCGCGTAGGCCTCGCGTCGCACGCGCGGATCCGGATGCTTCGCGTAGGGATGCGCGGTGAAGTCCTTCGGCCATGTCTCCAGCCGCGCCATGAGCAGCAGCAGGTTTCGCTGCACGTACCACGGCGACCCCGGAAGCCGCGCCACCACCGCGTTCCCCACGCCGGGCCCGAGCTGCGCCAGCATCTCGAACAGCCGCCACCGCGCGGTGCGATCATCCTCGAGCTCCAGCGCATCCAGCAGCGCGCCCGCCGCCGGAAAGCCCACGCGTGCCACGAGCCGGTACAGCACCTCGAAGTCGATCGGCCGGTCGCGCAGCAGACGCCGGATCGTACCCGTATTGTCCAGGTGCCGCCGCAGCGTCCACACGACGGTGTTCGTGTCCGGCGTCTGATCCACCATCGACAGCAGCGCGGAGATGCGTCCCTGTTTCACCATCTCGGCCACCGCGTGCTTCGCCGTCGCGCTGAAGAGCTCCACCTCCAGCGACATCTGCACGATGTACTCGGCGTTCACATCCCACTGCCCCGAGCTCGCCGGCGCATCCGTCGCCGGCTCGGCGATCAGCTGCTCGAGTGTCTGCCAGTAGCTCTCCTCCGGCAGCGCGGCCGCTCCGTCCCAGTCATCGATGAGCTGCCGCATGTTCTCGCGGAGCGCCGTGTCGGCCTTGTCGCGCCGGCCCGTGGATCCCTTCTCGGAATGCTTCGCGAGCTTCGTCAGCAACAGCAGCAGCGCCTCGGACATCGTGTGCTCCGACGCGCCCGCAACCGCCTTCGCGAGGTCCAGCACAGTGTCCGCCGCGAGCGTGTGCGACGCGTTGAGCAGGAACTGCCGCCGCTCCGCGCCCGGATTCGTGCGCTTCAGAATCTGCTGCAGCGTCTCGGGCGACAGCGCGGTCACGAGCGTCGACACCTTCCGCTTCAGCGTGCCCGCTGCCTGCCCACCCTTCGCCTTGATCTCGTCCATGAACTGGCCGAAGAAGGCGACGATGCCCTTGTCGAATTCCGGATCGCGCTCGCGGCGCTCGATCGCGCTCGCGAGTGCGAGCGGATCCATCGGCGTGTCGGGCGTGAGACTTCCGTCGACGACGCCGGATCCATTGCCGCTACCGCTGCCACCACCGCCACCGCCGCCATACAGCGAGGCGCTGGCCAGCTTGCCCCAGAGCTGCGTCGCCCAGCCGACGCGCTGCTCCGCTGTCTGATCCGCCGCATCCTGCTGCAGCTCGAGCTGATCGTACGTGAGCGGGAAGAGCCGCACGTGCTGCCACTCGCGCGGCGCCTCCTCGCCCTCGGTGGGCGCCTCGCGCGCGATCGTCTTGAGCATCTCCTGCAGCTCGAGATCCTGCACGCCCTCGTACAAGCGGATCGCGCCGATCTCCCGGCGAAAGAGCTTGAGCGCGAGATCGCGCGTCACCGCATGTGACGGATCGGTGGGCACGCCATCGATGACGAGATGATTGCGCGCGACCGCGATCGCGATCATCTGCCGTTCCGCGAGCGCGAGCGCGAGCCGGCGCGTGAGCCCCGATACCGCGGACTCGAGCAGCGGATGCCCATCCGGATACATCGAATACTTGTGCAGCCCGACTGACAGCTCGACCATCAGGTCGGCCATGTCGCGGCTCAGCGCATCCGTGGGCGTGCTGGTGCTTGCGTGCGGGGCGGGCACGAGGCGTGGGCAGATGATCGGAGAATGGAGGCTGGCCGTCGCCAGCCCCTCAGAATACGACCGCCACCCCCCTGCCTACGTCACGGGCAATACGCCCGGAAACAGCTCTGATTGCCCGATCAGGTGCGTACGATCGGCGTTCCCTTGGGGGTCATGAGCGATGCATGTGCGGGCACGGGCATCTGTTCGTCGGCCGCCCGAGCCTGGAGCGGCTGCCCCTGCTCCAACGGGATGATCCGCCGCTCCCACCGGCGCATCATCGTCACGAAGGCCTTCGCGATCTCCGTGTCGAACACCGTGCCTGCCTTCTCTTCCACGTAGCGCAGCGCGCTCTCGGGCGTCCACGCACCGCGATGGAAGCGCCGCGTGCGCAACGCGTCGTAGCAGTCGCACACCTGCACCAGCTTGCTCGCGTAGTGACACTCGCGCTCGAAGTGCGGCTTCGGATATCCCTGTCCGCCCGGCAGCATGTGGTGCTCGTAGGCAACCACCGCCGCCACATCGAGCTGCGGCTCGCTCATGAGAATGATGCGCGCGCCCTCGATCGGATGGCGGCGGATGATGTCCCACTCCTCGTCGGTCGGCGGCCCCGCCTTCGTCACGATGTCCTTCGGCACCTTCGTCATTCCGACATCGCGCAGCAGCCCCGCCACACCGATCGCGCGCGTGTCGCGGCCGCCCAGCCCCAGAAACTCGGAGAGTCCCATCACGAGCACGGACACGTTGAGCGCGTGCGCCGTGGTGTACTGGTCGAACTCCTTGAGCTGCAGCAGCGGCATCAGGATCTCGCTGTCGCCGTGCATCGCGACGGAGAGCGACGCGACCACCGTCTCGATCTCGCCGGCCGGGAGCGGACGTCCCGCCTCCACCTCGCCGTAGATCATCTCGATCGTCTCCGCTTCCTCGTCGAGCGGAAAGCTCATGCCCACCACCGGCAGCGGATCGGTGAGGAACTGATCGGCATCCCCGCGCACGCCGATCGCGCCGTACTTGATCGAGGTGTAATCCGATCCTTCGTGGCGCTGCGTATGACGCGGATCGCGCCACCCCGGAGTCACCTCGGCCATGATCGTGTAGAGGAAGTCGTCGAATTCCTCCTTGATCACCTCACTGACGAATTCCAGCCGCTGGATGCCGGACTTCGTGAAGCGCTCGCACCACTCCCACTCCTTGAGCTCGCGCAGCTGCCGGTTCTGGAACACGACTTCGTCGCCCAGGAACGAGAACTTGATCACGAGCTGCGACCGCTGGAGCTCCTGCACCGCCTCGTACGCCAGCTGCGCGGACTTCGCGCGCGCCGGATGCGTGGGTGCGTAGAGCGCCATCGCCGAGAGCGACTTCCCGAAGGCGTTAAGGAAGCGAATTGGATCGGTCACTCGGTCTCCGTCTGGGGAGGGCAGCGGC
>JAQBQC010000028.1 GCA_028287205.1 Gemmatimonadota bacterium | reverse complement strand
CGCTCCCATTCGGAGCGCTGGCCGCCTGCATGCCATTTTCGACGCACATGAGATCAACTTACACCGCTACACCGAGCGACATCGAGCACCGCTGGTACATCGTCGACGCCGAAGGGATGGTGCTCGGACGACTCGCGGCCGAAGTCGCACAGATCATACGCGGCAAGCACAAGCCGATGTTCACGCCGCACATGGACACGGGTGACAACGTCATCGTCATCAATGCGTCCAAGGTTCGCGTCACGGGCCGCAAGGCGGAGCAGAAGCGCTACTTCCATCACACCGGCTACATGGGGCACGAGCGGTTCACTCCGTTCGCGACCATGATCGCCAAGCACCCCGATCGTGTGATCGAGAAGGCCGTCTACGGCATGCTGCCCAAGACCGCACTCGGTCGCCAGGTACTGCGCCTCAAGCTGCGTGTCTACGCGGATGCGGATCACCCGCACACCGCGCAGCAGCCAACCGTCCTCAAACTTCGTCAGAGCGAGAGCAAGTAATGGCCGAAGGGATAACGCACACGATCGGGCGCCGGAAGGAAGCGGTCTGCCGTCTCTACATTCGTCCGGGCTCCGGCAAGTGGGACGTCAACGGCCGCACCCTCGGCGACTACTTTCCGCGCCCGACGCTCGTGTCGGCGATTCAGCAGCCGTTCACGGCCACGGACACGCTCGGCCGCTACGATGTGAAGGCGAAGCTCGAAGGCGGTGGACAGAGTGGACAGGCCGGCGCGCTGCGCCTTGCCGTGTCCCGCGCGCTCGTCGAGATGGATGAGACGCATCGCCGCAAGCTGCGTGACCTCGGCCTCATGACGCGCGATGCGCGTGCAGTCGAGCGCAAGAAGCCGGGTCGTCCGAAGGCCCGCAAGCGGTTCCAGTTCTCCAAGCGTTAAGCAGCATCGCGGTGCGCGATTTCCGCGCGCCGCGAATCTCTCACGCTCTCCGAGCTGCATCGGGTGCCGCCACGTGCGGTCGATGCCAGCGATGACGAGAGCGGCCGACCAAACCCGAAGGGAATTCCAGGACTCATGACTCTGCCCAATCTCGATCAGTTGCTCGAAGCCGGTGTTCATTTCGGACACCAGACCCGCCGCTGGAACCCGAAGATGCGCCGCTACATCTTCGCCGAGCGCAACGGGATCCACATCATCGATCTGCAGAAGACGCTGCGCCAGCTCGAGCTCGCACAGAAGCTCGTGCGCGAGGCCGTGCTGCGCGGTGAGAACATTCTCTTCGTCTGCACCAAGCGCCAGCTCAAGGGCATCGTGCAGGCCGAAGCCGAGCGCTGCGGCGCGATGTACGTCACCGAGCGCTGGCTCGGCGGCATGCTCACCAACTTCCAGACGGTGAAGAAGCAGGTGCGCCGCCTGAAGGATCTCGAGGCCGGCAGCGAAGAGGGCGGCGACTTCCAGAACTACACGAAGAAAGAGCAGCTCATGATGTCCCGCGAGCGCGACAAGCTGAACAAGTATCTCTCGGGCATCAAGAACATGGGCCGCCTTCCCGGCCTGCTCTTCATCGTCGATTCGAAGAAGGAGAAGATCGCCGTCACCGAAGCGAACAAGCTCGGTCTGCCGATCGTCGCCATCGTCGACACGAACGCCGATCCCGATCTCATCTCCGTACCGATCGCTGGCAACGACGATGCGATCCGCTCTGTCGAGCTGATCACGAAGGCGATAGCGGACACGATCTCCGAGGCACGCCGCGAGGCTCCGAAGCGTGAAGAGTCGGAAGAGGGTGAGGAAGGGCAGACGACGTACAGCTCCGATCGCGGCACCGAGCCCGCGGATGAAGGCGAGAAGCGTCGCCGTCGCCGCCCGCGCCGTCGCGCGAAGCCCGAGGCGATCGCAGCGAGATTGAACGTTGGTGGACAGAGCGCGGATGCACCCGAGGCTGGCGCACCGGCACCGGAAGAGGCAGCCGCGGAGTAGCGTGCGCCGGAGTAGTGTCCGGCCCGCTTTCGACGTAAACTGAGTGCGCCGCCGGCCCCGCCGGCGGCGTTCTCGTGAAGCGACATGATTGATGCGGCCGCGCGGGGATCTGCGGCTGCCCGAGACCAGAACACGCTGACAGGCGTGAAGGATTGAACATGGCAACGACTACGGCATTTACGGCAAAGCACGTCCAGGAGCTTCGCCAGAAGAGTGGCGCGGGCATGATGGACGCGAAGCGTGCATTGGAAGAGGCTGGCGGCGACATGGAGAAGGCGGGCGAGCTGCTGCGCGCCAAGGGCATCGCCAAGGCGGAAAAGCGCTCGGATCGCACCGCGAGCGAGGGCCGCGTCGGCAGCTACATCCACCACAATGGAAAGGTGGGCGTGCTCGTCGAGGTGAACTCCGAGACGGACTTCGTGTCGGGCACCGATGAGTTCAAGGAGCTCGTGCGCGAGATCGCGCTCCACATTGCGAGCGCGTCACCGCTGGCCGTCGATCGCGACGGCATTCCGGCGGCCGAGATCGAGCGCGAGCGTCGCATCGCCGAGCAGCAGTTCGCGGAGAGCGGCAAGCCCGAGTCGCTGCGCGAGAAGATCGTGCAGGGAAAGGTCGACTCCTTCTACAAGCAGCACACGCTGATGTCGCAGGAGTACGTGCGCGACAACAAGAAGACGATCGGCGATCTCGTGAAGGAGCTGTCGGCGAAAGTCGGTGAGAACATCGTCGTGAAGCGCTTTGCTCGCTTTCAGCTGGGGCAGGAGTAATCGCCGGCGTGGCGCCGCTCAAGTATTCGAGCGTGCTGCTCAAGCTCTCCGGTGAAGCACTCGCCGGAGAGCGCTCCACCGGTTTCGACTTCGACGTCCTCGATCGCCTCGCTGGGGAGATCAAGGACGTCGTCGCGATGGGGACACGCGTTGGCGTCGTGATCGGCGGTGGCAACATCGTGCGCGGCGCGCAGCTGTCGAAGATGGGGATGGACCGTGTCGGCGCCGACTACATGGGCATGCTCGGCACCGTCATCAATGCACTCGCGATGCAGGACGTGCTCGAGAAGAAGAACATCGACACGCGCGTGATGACCGCCATTCGCATGGAGGAGATCGCGGAGCCGTACATTCGCCGCCGGGCGCAGCGACACCTCGACAAGGGGCGCGTCGTGATCTTCGCGGGCGGCACGGGAAATCCGTACTTCTCCACGGACACGGCCGCGGTGCTGCGGGGTATTCAGATGAAGGCCGACGTCATCATCAAGGCGACGAGCGTCGACGGGATCTACTCCGCGGATCCGAAGAAGGACAAGACCGCGACCATGTACGAAACGCTCGCCTACAGGGACATCATCCGGGACGAGCTGGGAGTCATGGATCAAACCGCGATCACGCTCTGCCGGGAAAATTCGATGCCCCTGATCGTTCTCAACATTCAACGCCCAGGCTCCGTCGCCAGCGCAATTCGCGGCGATCGAGTGGGCACACTCGTCCAATGAGCACGATTCCGCAACTCGTGAAAGACGCTCGCGCCGGAATGGACAAGGCGCTCGAGAGCTCGCGCAAGGAGTTCTCGTCGATTCGAAGCGGCAAGGCCTCCACGTCGCTGCTCGACACCGTTCGCGTGGATGCGTACGGACAGTCGATGCCCATGTCGCAGGTGGGCAGCGTGTCTGCTCCCGAGGCGCGGCTGCTCACGATCACGCCGTGGGACAAGGGGCTGACGCAGGCGATCGAGAAGGCGATCCGCGATTCGGGTCTCGGGCTCAATCCGCAGAGCCAGGGCGGTGTGATCCGCGTGCCTCTGCCGGCGCTCA
>JAQBQC010000460.1 GCA_028287205.1 Gemmatimonadota bacterium | reverse complement strand
GCGGCGCTGGCCGCGAGCGACACGGCTCCCGCGAGCATCAATGACTTTCGCATGGTGAGTCCTCCGGTCGGTTAGCGGTTGAGGCCGAGTGTGATTACGAACGAGCGCGTCTGTGGCTGGTTGAAATAGTCGAGGCCCAGCGAGTGGCCCACTGCACCTCCGAGATTCGTCTCCGGGTCGTAGCCGGTGTATCCGGTCCACGTGTGGAGATTGCGACCGGCGACGCGTACATCGACGCTCGTGAGTCCGAGCGTGTTCTTCACGAAGTGCGAGTCGAACGAGTAGCCAACGGAGATCTCGCGCAGCTTGGCGTAGCCGCCGGTCTCGTTGAACGGCTCGTTGAAGCCGGCGAAGAAGAGCGCTGGAGACTCGGAGAACCAGTTGACGCCGATCGGCACCGCCGTGCCGGCGCCTGGTCCCACAACCGGGCCGTTGTACCAGCCGCCCTGTCCGAACGTCTTGAGATTGCCCGAGCACACCGTGTTTCCTGCGGCGTCGAAGGTGCAGTCGGCACGCTGCTGGGTGTCCTTGTGCGTACCGTAGGCGTACAGCGCGCCCTTGGTGCCGTTGTTGATCACCCCGCCGTGCCTGATATCCAGCAGGGCCGAGAACTGCCACTTCTTGAGCTGCACCGATGTGTGCAGGCTGCCCGTCCACTTGGGGTTCGGGTCACCGATGATGCGCTGGATCGGATCGCCAACGGGGAATCCGTCGGGACCGATGTAGAGAGCGCCATTGGGCTGTCCGGCGCAGACCGTCGAGAGATCGACACCGGCGATCACTGCGCCCATGCCACCGGGGCTGATACCACACTTCGCCCATCCGAAGTCGTACATCACACCGATCGGCTGACCCTTGATCGCGACTTCCTGCGGGGTCGTGTAGTTGGGATCGAGCTGGACGAAGTTGGCGCCGAGCAGATCGAGCACCGTGCTTCGGTTCCGCGCCCATTGCGCGCCGATCTCCCACGTGAAGTTCTGTTGGGTTATCGGGCGGACGTTCGCGGTCAACTCGAGTCCCGTGTTCCGGAACTTGGCGCCCTGTTGGACCTGCTGAAAATATCCGGACGACGACGCGAGCCGCTGCGTGAGAATCACGTTCCTCGTCGTCGCATGGTAGTACGTCACACCCAGATCAGCCCTGTCCTTGAAGAATCCGAAATCCAAACCGCCTTCGAATTCACGGGTCCGTTCCGGAACCAGCGACGGGGTTGCTTTCTGAATGCTCGATGCGAGACCACCGAATCCGTTGTAGGTGGGGGTGGTGCCGACACCCTGCGAAATCGTCGCGAACGGCGTGGTCGACGTGAAAGTCTGTGTGGTGAGATACGGGAGCGGCTCCTGCCCCGCCTCGCCGAACGCCGCGCGCAGCTTGCTGAACGACACGCCGGGAATGGACAACACCTTCGAGAACGTCCACGACGCGCTCGCCTTCGGGAACCATGCGCGGAGGTGATTCCGGTCATACGTGGACGAGCCATCGTTGCGCAGCGCTGCGGTCAGGTAGAGCTGGTCGAAGAGGTCGGCCGTCCCCTGCCCGAAGAAGCCGATATTCCGGATCTCCTGAACGAAGTCGAGGGTCGGATCACGATTGACCGTGTTGATGAGATTGAATGGCTGTGCCGCAACGAGCGTACGGCCTACATCGGAGAGCTGGCGAAAGTGCCGATCGTCGAGTGTGTTGCCGAGCGTGAACGTGCCGCTGAAGCTGGGACTGAAGGTGTGTGACGCCGTCGCGGTGAGGTTGTGGTTCAGCTCGTAGTTGACGACTTTCCCCTCGGTAATGCGACCGGCCGGCGCAGGTGCAGTCGATCCCTGCGGCACACCCTCGAGTCGCTCATCGGTGTAGTAGTCACCGCCCACCACATAGGCGAATTTCAGCCAATCGGTCGCGTCGAAGTTCGCATTGATGTTGCCGAACACACGACCGAGCTGCGAGTTGTGGGTTCCCTCATTCAACGTCCAGAACGGATTGTTCCAACCGCGATCGCTGACGACATCGAACACGGTCGGATGCTGGAAGCGAAAAGTGATCTGCCCGTTCGGACCTTTGTACGGCTCGTTGTTCCAATTCGGGGGTGTGCGCAGCAGTCCTAGCTGGAGCCCGTTCGTGTTGTTCCCGCGCTCCACGTAGTTTCCGCGCGAATCGGCGAAGGCAACGTTTCCTCCAACGTCGAAGCGGTCGCTCAACTTCTGCGTTGCCTTGAGCCGCACCGTGGACCGCTGAAAGTTGTTGTTCGGTCCCTGGAACACGCCACGGTCGTACAGGTATGAGCCGCTCAGGAAGAACGACGCGCGATCGTTGCCGCCCGAGATCGAGAGATTGTTGTCCGTCGTGTAGCCGTTGACGTATGCCTCATTGGAGTGGTCGTACACCTTCTCGCCGGTCACAGTGAGGTCCGGACCCCAGCTCGTGCGGCAGAAGAAGTTTCCGATGTTGTCGCACGCAGTAGGATCGGGATTGCCGAGGGAGTCGGCGTTCAGCTGCTGTGGCGACTGACCGTAGTATCCCTGCCCGAAGCGCGTCTGCAGCGGATACTTTTTGTTGAGGTCGTTGAGGGAAAGTTTGCTCACCAGCGAGTACCGCGTCACGCCTGACTTTCCACTCTTGGTCGTGATGAGGACGACGCCCTGCCCGGCGCGTGCGCCGTAGAGCGCGCCCGCAGCCGCCCCCTTCAGGATCTCGATGTTTTCGATGTCGTTCGGATTGATGTCCGCGGCGCGGTTCTGCTGCGCGGTTCCTTCGATCTCGCCGGCGTTCAAGCCATCGACCGGATTGAAGTTCGTCGTCGAGATGCTGCTGTTGTCCACCGGCACGCCGTCCACGACGAAGAGCGGCTGGCTGTTACCCGAGGCGAGACTGCGCGTGCCTCGAATGCGAATGTACGATCCCGCACCCGGCTCACCGCTTCCTCCCGTCACCTCGACGTTCGGCGCCTTTCCAGCGAGCGATTCGACGATGTTGGATTCGTTGCTTCGCGTGATGACGGTGGAGTCGACGTGATTGCGCACGTTTCCGAGCTTCTCGGCCGCCGACGACGTGCCGGTGCCGGTGATGACGATCTCGCCAAGGCGCAGCGGGTTCGCGGCGAGCACGAAGTCGTGCGTGATCGGCGCGTTTCCCAGCGTCACGGGGACCGCTACCGACTTGTAGCCGATGAGCCGCGCGACGAGAGTCGCCGTCTGTCCATTCGCACGCGCCGCCGGCACGACCAGCGAATAGCGGCCGTCTTCGCGCGTGATCGTGCCGATGCCCATCCCTTCCAGAAGCACACTCGCCGAAGCGAGTGGTAACCCGGCGTCACTCGTGACGCGACCGGTGATGGTGGTTCCCTGGGCGTGCGCCGCCGTATCGGCGAGTGCAAGGAAGGCGAGCAACGTACCGGTCTGACGAAGAATCGATCTCATGAGTCCTCCTTCCGCCATCGCGGAAGCGTGGTGGGTGCACGTGCATGTGGGCCGTCCGGACACGACTCGCGTACGCGCGACGCGCGACGCAAGAGTCCGAAGGGTGGCCCGTACACCCAGCAGGGTAGAGACCGGAAAAAAGGAGCGCTGCCGAGTTGGCGATGCTCGCACGGAACTCGCACGTGCGACGTGGAACCGTCAGCGTGTTGTCAGAGCGGCGTCGCCATCATGTGCGAGGCGTCAGCGTTCGAAGCGGTATCCCGTCTTCCGAACGGTGAGAAAGTGGCGAGGTGAGGAGGGATCATCCTCCAGCTTGCGGCGCAGCTCGACGATGTGCGTGTCGATCGTGCGACTGACCATCGCAGGCTTGTATCCCCACACCTCGCGCAGCAGCTCCGCGCGCTGCGCGACGGAGCCATCGCGGCGCACGAGCGCCATGAGCAGGTCGAACTCCTTCGGTCGCAGCGACACTGGCGCGCCCTGCCGCAACACCAGGCGCTTCGCGGGGTGCACCTCGATCGTTCCGAATCGCACCGCCGCATCATTCGTCTCGGCCGCCGTCGCCGTGGACTGCCGCGAGCGACGCAGCAGCGCCTCCACGCGCGCCAGCAGCTCGATGAGGCTGAACGGTTTCGTGACGTAGTCGTCGGCGCCCCAGCGAAAGCCGCGCACCTTTTCCGCCTCATCCGAGCGCGCAGTGAGAATGAGCACCGGCATGTGCAGCCCCTCGCCGCGCACGGCGCGCAGCAGGAGGTAGCCATCCATCTTCGGCAGCATGAGGTCGAGCACGATCAGATCGGGACGCGACGAGCGCACGAGCGCGAGCCCGCGCTCGCCATCCAGCGCGACGCCGACCTCGTGTCCCTCGAGCTCCAGATTCGTGCGCAGCGCGCGTGCAAGATCGACGCTGTCCTCTACCACCAGAATCCTCGCCATGGCTCCTCTCAGTCTCCGCTGTGCGCGGCGGGCGACTGCTCCGCGTATGACCCGACATCCTGCTCCGCGAGGCGCGACATGCTCAAGCCCGGCACCTCGATCACGAAGCGCGCCCCGCCGTCGGGCGCATCCTCCACCCACGCTCGTCCCTTGTAGCGCTCCACGAGATGCCGAACCACCGACAACCCGATGCCGCTGCCCGTCGACGACGAGCTCACCTCGCGCGCCAGCCGCACGTACGGCTCCCAGATGCGCTGCCGCTCCGATATCGGAACGCCCGCGCCCTGGTCGTCGACGTAAATGCGCACCTGCTCCCAGTGCCGCACCGTGCTGACGGTGATCACGGAAGAGGGCGGCGCATACTTCGCGGCATTGTCGAGCAGATTCAGCAGCGCGTGCCTGAGCACGGGCGCGCTGATCGACGCCGCGAGGCTTTCATCGAGATCCTCGCGAATCGAGATCCGATGTTGACGGGCCAGCGGTGCGAACGTTCGCACGAGCTCGTGCACGAGCGGCGCGAGCGGAAGCGGATGTGCGGGCGGCGCCGTCGGCTTCTCGCGCGAGGCGCGAGAGAAGAGGAGCACGTTGTCGATGAGGTGCGTGAGATGCCGCGCCTCCCGCACGATCACCGACACGGCGTGCGTGCGCTCGTCCGGCGCATGCACACGCCCCAGCTGTAGCATCTCGGCATACACCATGATCTCCGCCAGCGGAGTGCGCAGCTCGTGCGACACGCTCGACGTGAAATCATCGCGGATGGCGGAGAGGTCCTGCGCGCGCCGCGTGAGGATGTACGCGCTCAGCAGCAGCGCACAGGTGAGCACGCAGAGCGCGAGCAGAAGCGGCGCGCGCGTCTCCGGCATTCCGCCGATGAGAAGTCGCGAGGCCATCGACGGGAGGATCGAGACCTGCACGATCGACCTGCTCTTGATCCCCGGTCCCCACAGCGAGGCATACGCCCCGTACAATGTGTCCTTCGCGTAGCGCGACTCGTACACGAGCCGGTTCTTGTCCCACACCTTCACGGAGAACAGGCTGTCGTTGCGCACGTTCTTCGTGAGCGACGGCGGAAGGAGCGGCATGCTCATGATCGCGCCGAAGGTGTGCGGCGAGAACGATGACAGCGACGATGCAAAGCCGTAGATCGCATCCGGCGCGCCGCGCACGCCGTGCAGTGCAGTGAGCAGCAGGATCTGCTCGCCGGCGAGCGTGTCCTGGAACGACATCATGTAGAACGCGCCGCGCAAAACGTTCGGTGCCGCGAACAGTGGCGTCTTGGGGTCGTCGCCACGCACGGAATCGCGCAGCACCGCGCGCTCCATGGGCGACGGCGTGTGAGGGCCTACCGTGATCAGCTCGTTCGTGGACGGAACGTAGCGAAAGAAGTACAGCGGATCCGGATCCCACATGCATTCGCAGCGCCGCACTTCCGACGCGGCCTCCTGCAGCACGCGAATGTCGAACAGGCTGTCGGCCTCGAGTCGGCTGCTCTTGCCGCCGAGCCACGAGAAGATCGCGAGCGCGCTCTGACGAAGCGCGCGCTGTGTGTCCATCGCGTAATTGTTCGCTGCAAATCGCGCATAGTCGCGCACGGCCTCTTCCGCCGCGCGTCGCTGTGCGCGCGACGCGATCCATGCCTGCGCGGTGAGCGCGATGGTCGCGAGAAGCGCGAGAGCGAGAACGACGAGCAGCCCCGTGGCCCGGACGTGGGGCGTACGTCCTGATGGAGTGGCCGGGCCGCCGCGCGCGAGGAACCTGCGGAGAAGGGTCACCCCAATCATTTATATGTTGGCGCAAAAGCCGGCAATAGCTCGGCTGTGCGACCTCCCGGACAATGTCAGCGCCGCGTCAAATCGCCTCTGACGGGCGCTTCCCGGTCAGCGCGGCTTTTCGCGATCCTGGTAGAAGTGCGAGCCCGACGACGCCATCTCCCGCAGGATCGATGCTGGCCTGAAGCGCGGCGAGAACCGGCCGTCGAGCACCTCGAGCGCGCGAATCACGGTCGGAATGCCGAGCGTGTCCAGATAGCGGAAGGGGCCGCCGCGAAAGGGCGGGAAGCCGATGCCGTACACCGCACCCACATCGCCATCGCGCGGGCTCGCGATGATCCCTTCCTCGAGACAGCGTGCCGCCTCGTTGAGCATCGCGAACACACATCGCTCGACGATGTCGCGCGCGCCAATGAGCATTCGCTGCCCATTGCTCGAGAAGAGCGGATACACGGTCTCATCCACGCCTCTCTTCTTTCCGCTCTCGTATCTGTAGAACCCCTTCCCGCCCTTGCGTCCGGTACGACCCGCCTCGATCACCTTTGCGAGCGAGACCGCCGGCACCATCCGGTCGCCGAACGCGCCGAGCATCACTGCGCTCGATTTTCCCGCGATGTCGAGCCCGACTTCATCAATGAGTGTGATCGGACCCACGGGAAAGCCGAACTCGACGAGCGCCTTGTCCACGGCATCGATCGCGACGCCCTCATCGAGAAGCAGCCCGGCCTCGTTCACGTACGGCGCGAGAATCCTGTTCGCATAGAACCCGGGCGCGTCCCGCACCACGATCACCGTCTTTCCCAGCTTCTTTCCGTACGAGACTGCCGTCGCGAGCGCCTCATCGTTGGTCGCCTTCGAGCGGATCACCTCGAGCAGCGGCATCTTCTGCACGGGCGAGAAGAAGTGCATCCCGAGCACGCGCTCCGGATGCTTCGCATTCGCCGCGATCCGCTCGATGGGGATCGTGCTCGTGTTCGACGCGAAGATCGCGCGCGGTGCCGCTGCCTCAGCTTCCGCGAGCACGCTCTGCTTCACTTTCAGATCCTCGAACACTGCCTCGACGATGATGTCCGCTCCCGCGAAGCCGGAATAGTCGATCGTTCCGCCCACGAGCGTGAGCTGATCGTCGAGCTGGCGCCGCGTGATGCGTTTGCGCTTGAGCTG
>JAQBQC010000427.1 GCA_028287205.1 Gemmatimonadota bacterium | reverse complement strand
TCACGAGCTTCGCACGCCGCTCACTGCGCTCCTGGGCTACGCGTACCTGCTGCAGGAGGAGATGTCGGGGCCGCTCACGGCCGAGCAGCGGAAGACGCTCTTGCACATGACGTCGTCGAGCGAGCGGTTGCTCGTGCTGATCGAGGATCTGCTCGAGCTCACCGCGCTGCGGCGCGGCGAGGTACGCGTGCAGGTGGAGCTGTTCGATCCGCGTGTGGCGCTCCAGGCAGCGCTCGAGACGACAGCGGGGGACCGACCCCCCGGCATCGAGCTGCGCACGGAGATCCCCGACGGCCCGCCTCGGTGGATGCGCAGCGACCGTCAGAAAGTCGTGCGGATTCTGTCGAAGCTGCTTGGCAACGCCTACAAGTTCACGTCGCAGGGCGAGGTGCGCGCGACCGTGCAGGTGCTCAACGATCTCGCGCGATTCACCGTATCGGATACGGGAATCGGGATTCCGCTCACTGCGCACCAGCTCGTGTTCGAGGAGTTTCGACAGGTCGATGGGTCCACTACCCGCCAGTACGGCGGCTCCGGACTCGGCCTTGCCCTGTCGAGGCAGCTGGCGCGGCTGCTCGGCGGAGACATCCAGCTCGAGTCGGCGCCGAAGGAAGGGTCGTCGTTCGTGGTGGAGATCCCGCTAGAATTCAGTCACGACTTGCAGCCGACGGCCGCGCTGCCAGGCTGACTCAACAACAGGAACCGATCATGCTCCAGGAAATCACGACTCCGATGCCGCCAGCGGATGTGCTCGCGGCGGCGAAGATTTTTTTCGCGCGTCGCAGCCCCATCTATGCCGCGTTCCTCGAGAAGGAGGGACCGTCGTACCTGACCTTTCGCGGACAGGGCGGTGAAGAGCTCGTGATCGGCGTACAGTCGTCGGATGCTGGAACCGTCGTGCGCGGATCTACGTACCTGTTCGACCAGCAGATCGCGCGTTTCTTCTCGACGCTCGATCCAATACCGGAAACCGAGCTCGAGGTGGGGATGACGGACATGACGCGCGCGGGGACTGCGTGAGCGAGCCATTCGTCGCATCGCTGCGCACGTCGAAGGAAGCTCCCATTCTGGTCGGTGCGCCTGACGGAAAAGCGCTGTCGATTCGTGTGGAAGTCCCCGAGCGTTGGGATGTGGCGCTGCTCGCGGCGGCGCCCACTGCGAGCGTGAGCGATGTGAAGCGCGCGGCGCTGCGCGCGGTGTCTCCTGCTGATGATGCGTCCGAGTACGTCATCAAGCTGCGCGGCTTCGAGGTGCTCGACGAGAACGTGTCGCTCGCGAATGCTGGTGCCTGCGACGGCTCGATCTTTCTGCTGACGCACCGCCGCCGGCGGCCCGTTCGGTGAGCGCCGCGAGTCCGCGCGCGGCCGTCGACCAGGACGAGCGGGCGACGCTGGGGCACGCGGCGAGAAAGCTGCGCGAGGAAGTCGCGAAGCGCATCGTGGGCCAGGAGACCGTGGTCGAGGAGATCCTGATGGCCATCCTGGCCGGCGGTCACGTGCTGCTGGTCGGTGTGCCGGGACTCGCGAAGACGCTGCTGATTCGGAGCGTCGCGGAGGCGATGCGGCTCGATTTCAGGCGCATTCAGTTCACTCCGGATCTGGTGCCGAGCGACATCACGGGCACGGAGATCATGGAAGAGGACAGCGCGACGGGTGCGCGCACCTTCCGCTTCGTGCGCGGACCGATCTTCGCGAACATTGTGCTGGCGGATGAGATCAACCGCACGCCTCCGCGCACTCAGGCGGCGCTGCTCGAGGCGATGCAGGAGCACAGCGTGACGGCGGCCGGCGAGACGATGCGCTTGCCCGAGCCGTTCTTCGTGCTGGCCACGCAGAATCCGATCGAGCAGGAGGGTACGTATCCGCTTCCCGAGGCGCAGCTGGACAGATTCCTGTTCGACGTGCGCATCGGGTACCCGGCGGAGGATGAGGAGGTCGCGATCCTGCGCGCGACCACGGGGACTGCGGGCGTCGCGCTCACCCCCGTGCTCGATGCGTCGCACGCGTTGGGGCTGCAGCGGTTGACGCGCGAGATCCCCGCGGCGGAGCCGGCGCTCCGATATGCGGCGCGTCTCGCGCGAGCGACGCGACCCGACAGCGCGGATGCGCCGGAGCTCGTGAAGCGCTACGTGCGCTGGGGCGCGGGGCCGCGCGCGGGGCAGTCGCTGATTCTTGGCGCGAAGGCGCACGCGCTGTTGGCGGGACGATTCGCCGTAGCGCCGGAAGACATCAAACGCGTTGCGCATCCCGTACTACGGCACCGAGTGCTTCCGAATTTCGCGGCGGAAGCGGAAGGGATCACCGCGGAGCAGGTGATCGACGAGATTCTGTCGCGCATCTCGCCGCCGCGGAGCGACATCGGGCTGTAGCATGCCGCTCGCGGGAAGCTACGGCTCGTTGCTGGACGCGCTGCGAGGGGTGACGTGGCCCGCGCGGCGCACGATTCGCGGACCGGCGGCGGGCACGCATCGCTCGCGACAGCGCGGTATCTCGCCCGAGTTCACGGAGTACCGGCCGTATCGCCAGGGTGACGACCCGCGTCGGCTGGACTGGAAGCTGCTCGCGCGCACCGACCGCGCCTTCCTCAGGATCACCAACGATCGCGCGACGCTCGGAACGATGCTGATGCTCG
>JAQBQC010000414.1 GCA_028287205.1 Gemmatimonadota bacterium | reverse complement strand
ATACGAAGCCCTCCTTGATCACCGCAGGCACTGGCCGGCTCCCGCTCGCCGTCGTGATCGTCGGCTTCATCTCGAAGAAGTCGAACAGGTCCTTCAGATAGAGGCTCTGCTCGGAGATGTCGCTCGCATTCGACAACAGCCGCTGCACGATGTCGCGACTTCTGCCGAACGATGCCGCGAGAAACGTCAGCGACCCGATGGTGATGCTCCCGCCGATCGTGCGAGCGAGGATCACGACGTACGCCGCGTAGTAGCCGAGCGTGCCGAAGATCGAGAGCGCGCTGCTCAGGATCCCCTTCCGGATCGACAGACGCTTGTTGTCCTCGTAGAACTTGTTCGCCAGCACGCGGTAGCGGTCGACGACCCACCCCGCGATCCCGAACATCTGCACTTCCTTCGCGGTGACGTCGCTCGCGCCGACATAGCGCAGATAGTCGAGCTGCCGCCGCTCGGGCGTGTACCGGTAAAGCAGCGAGTACTCGAGCCCCGCGAAGTGCGTCTCCCCGAGAAAGCTCGGCAACACCGCCACCGCGAGCAGCAGCAAGAGCCACGGGCTGTAGACGGCGAGCGCAGTGCCCAGGGTGAGCAGCGTGAGCGTATCCTGCCCCATCGTCAGCAGCTCGGAGAGCAGCCCGATGCGACCTACCGTCTGCCGGCGCGCACGCTCGAGCTGATCGTAGAACGTCGGATCCTCGAACTGCGCGAGATCGAGCGTCGCAGCGTGCTCCATCAACCGGATGCTCGTGTGAATCGAGAACAGATCGCCGAGCAGGCTTTCGACGAGCGACGACGCGCGCCCGAGCAGGTCGCCGCCGAACACGATCGCGATCTCGGCCGCGACCAGATGCCAGAGTGGCGCGGCGGGCCCGTGCGTGTCACGCAGGGCGACGACCCGATCGATGATGAGCTTCCCGATCCAGAGCGCTGCCACGGGCACGAACGCGCGCGCGACGCGAAGCACCGTCATGATGAGGGTGTACGCCGGATGGGTGTTCCAGACCAGCTTGATGAGCTTCGGCACGTACCGAAGTGCGCGGACGCGGTCGCCCCACGTGGGATCGGGAATCGGGGTGGCTGGGGGTCGTCCGCGGCGCGCAGAGGGCATGGAGGAAAACTAGCTGCCGCAGGAGCGGAGATCGCGTCACCGAGTGATCGGCGAGCACGCGCAACGGGCACGCCGACCGCGGGAGTGGTGTAATCTTTCTTACAGGGTGTGGAGTATCGGCGAAGTCGTGTCGATCGTCTCCGGCAAGACTACAATTGCGCGCCGAGATGATTATCCTTCCGGCCCCACCTGCCCCGATTCAAGGACAAAAATGTTCCGCGCCCGACGCACGATCGCTCTCCTGCTCCTGGCAACGCTCGCTTGCCGGGGAGCCTCACGCAGTGCGTCCGTCAGCTCCGTCGCACAGGGAGAGGTCGCGAAGGGGGCTCCGGATCATCGTGTGCCGAACGAGCTCGGTCGCATTCCGATTCTCGAGTACCATCTGCTCGGCGACAGCGACACGCGGTGGCACGTGGAGCGGAATCATTTTCGGCGCGATCTCGAGCGCCTGTACGCCAGCGGCTATCGACCGGTGAGCGTGTCCGAGCTGGTCGACAGGAAGATCGATCTTCCCGCGGGGCTCTCGCCGGTCGTGTTCACATTCGATGACGCGGGCCCGTCGCAGTTCAGCTACATCGATCACAACGGCACGCTGGAGATCGACCCGAACAGTGCCGTCGGCATCTGGCTCGCGTTCCACAAGGATCATCCCGACTGGCGGAACAAGGCGACCTTCTGCGTGCTGTCCGCCGGCGCGGCGGGACACGCCTTCTTTGGGGAAAAAGGAATAGACGGACAGAAGTCCGAGTGGCGCTTCCGCAAAATGAGGTTTCTCGCGGAGGAGGGTTTCGAGCTGTGTGGCCACACGCTCTGGCACGCGAACCTCGGCAAGTACAGCGACGCCGTGGTGCAGGAGCAGATCGCGCGCGGCACGCTGGCAATCGATTCGGCGGTGCCCGGCTATCGCGTGCGCACGTTCGCGCTGCCGCTTGGCGTGTGGCCGAAGAATCGAGCGCTCGCGGTGGCGGGCGAGTGGAAGAATCCGCGCGGGGGGAAGATTGCTCGCTACGATTTCGACGCGGTGCTCGAAGTATCGGGGGGGCCGGCGCGAAGTCCTTATGATGCGGCGTTCGATCCGAAGAAGCTCACGCGCATCGAGGTGTTCGCGAATGCGCTCGAGCGTACGCTGGACCAGCTCGAGGCGAGTGGGAGCCGGTACGTGAGCGACGGCGATCCGTCGACGATCGCGCGTCCGCCGGCGGGCAAGGTGGCGCTGGTGCGCGCGGCGCACTGATTCTTCGAGACGTAGGCGGCGGAAGGGCGGCGCGTGAGTGCACTGACCAAATAGTAGGGGTCTGTAGCGCCCGCTTGCTGTCTAATAATTGGTCAGTGGCTAAAAAATGCGTCTAAATGGCGCCGCGATCAAAAGATTGTCCGAAAATGTCAGGTCAAAGTCCTAAAATCGTGCTTGTTGCTACCGATACTGACTTGCAAGTTGGACGCTAGCTCAAGGCGAAACGACCGAGACGGAGGAGTGAATGAGCACCAACGCACGACCGCTTTCCCATATGCCCTACTTCGAACGGCTCTCTGAGCTGGCGAACGACAGCGCCGATTGGCGCAGCGTGAGCGCTGCGCTCGTGGTGCTGCGCCTGTTCGATAGCTGGATGCAGGAAGGGGCGGGGGTGGTTGCCCAGGACGCGCCTGGATTGCAGGCGGTGCGCGACCAGATCGCCTCCATGGATGTGCGCGACTCCAATCGTCGTTTGCTCGCGAGCATCGTCGAGTCGATGGTGACGGCGCAGGATCCGCGCATGGTCACGGTCGCTCCGAGGCTGATGGCGTTTGGGCGTGCGTTGCAGCATGCGGCGAATTGGCCCCTTGCGGCGGATGTCTATCGCACGGTGCTCGCGTATGCCTCGCCGGTCGAGGATTCGGACACGGTGATCGGGGCGAACATGCAGTTGGGGCGCTGTCTGCGAGTGCTGGCGGAGTGGGAGGAAGCGCTGTCGTGCTTTGGCGCTGCATCGCAGGTCGCGATGATGACCGACGACATGATCGGAATTCTTCGTGCCCGGATCCAGGAAGCACACGTCGCGATCGATCGAGGAAATCTTCCCTACGCGGAGACCTTGCTCGATCAGACGATTCTGCAGGCGAAGGAGTCCGGATTGCCGGAGATTCGGGCTACGGCCATGCACGATCGCGCGCACTTGGCGAGCCGCCGAGGACGGAACGAAGAAGCCCTTGCACTGCAGTTCGAAGCACTCAAGGGAGTTCGCAATCAGATGGCTCGCGACCGTGTGCTCAACGATTTGGGCGCGAGCTTCCTTCAGCTAGGCGTTTACAGCGCCGCCCGTGATGCCTTTCTGGTCGTAGCTGCGACTGCTCACGAGCAGTATCTGCGATGGACGGCGGTGATCAACTTGCTCGATGTCGCGGTGCATGAGCGCAGGGAGCCATTGTTCGAGCAGTACCGACGTGATTTGGAAGACGTCACTCTCCCTCCGGCCTTGGCGGCGTACTACTACATCTACGTGGCACAAGGTCATCGGTCGTTCGACCAGCTGCCACTCGCGACCGCGGCAATCACACGAGCGATCGAGATCGCCAGGTCGAATCAGCTCGGCCAGGCGCAGTTCGAAGCGGAAGGGATCTTCGAGGGACTCAAGCGCGACGAAGCGCGAGAGCGCCGAGAGGAGATGCAGACCGCGCGGAACGTCTCGTGGTCGCCGGAAGTGC
>JAQBQC010000401.1 GCA_028287205.1 Gemmatimonadota bacterium | reverse complement strand
GAAACCTGTGATGCGATGCGCGAGGTCGCCGATGAGGTCGTGTGCGCGATCACCCCGGAGCCGTTTTATGCCGTCGGACTCTGGTACCAGGATTTTACCCAGACCACGGATGCGGAAGTACACGATCTCCTTGCACGTGCGCAGGCGGCAACCGACCGGGATGCGCCGTCGTCACGCAGCGTCTGATCTCGTAGCACCACATGCCGCATCAGCAGTGCAGATCGTAGCAGGCGTGACATGCGCGAGATGCGCGAGCTCGCAGCGCGTGATCTCAACGTTGACCTCGTCATCTCGCAGGCGGCACGCGTGCCGGGAAAACCAGCACTCGATCATACGCCTGGTCCGACAGCAAGTGTGCCTCGCCGCGCAGAATCTTTTGCGGGTGGCGATCCACGTGCCGGCCACCGCAACGAGCAGGTCAACGCCGCACGTGCGCACGTGCGAGGAGGAAGGACATGCAGAAAAAATTGATCGTGCTCGCGTTGCTTCTCACCGCAAGCTCCGTCTCCGTCCGAGGCGCGGGGGCGCAGGTGGCGGGCGAGGCGCCGGTCGGCGTCACCGTCGAGGAGACGAAGCTCGTCGTGCTGGGCTGGAGCGCGAAGCACAAGCTCCTTGGCCACGACGTCTACAACGACAAGAATGAGAAGATCGGCAAGATCGACGACATCATCGTGTCACCCAAGAAAACCGCGTCCTGGGCGATCATTGGAGTCGGGGGGTTCCTGGGAATCGCCAGCAAAGACGTGGCGATCCCGATGGACCATCTACACTTCAACGGCGACAAGCTCATTCTTCCCGGAGCCACCAAGGACGAATTGAAGTCGTTGCCGCCATTCCAGGTCGCGAAGTAGCCCCAGCGGGCCCATCATACCTTTCGGCGAGCATTGGTCCCAGGCGCTCCCGGCTCGTCCGCCGTGACGCGTTTGTTCCTCGCCGTCATCCAGCGCAGCAAGGCGGGTCCCGGCAGCGCGTAATAAACGAGCAGCACCAGATACATCACGAGGCTCAGCCGCGCGTTGATGAGAGCGACCAGAAAGGCAATGCCGTAAAACACGGGCAGCAGCAACCAGTGCACGCGAAGCGCATCCAGCCGGTGTGGATTGGCGTGCGGCTTCACCAGCTTCGCGTTGAGCGCGTGGTGCCAGACGGCGCTGAAGAAGACGCCGCACAAGCCGAGGATGCCGCTGTAGATGAGCGCGGCCAACCGGAGCTCGCTCTCGCTCCCGCGTACGTACTCGGCCAGGAGCGCGCTCGTGAACGGCAACAATGCCGCGCACAGCAGGAGCAGAAGATTGTAGACCAGCAGGCGATGGTCGGTGCGACGGATGTAGTGGAACATCGCGTGGTGGTTTGCCCACACGACTCCCACCTGAAGAAAGCTGATCATGAAGGCGACGTAGACCGGCCATTGATGCCAGAGCGCCGTGCCGAGCGAGGTACCGTGCAACGCGTTCGCACGCGGGACACGCAGCTCGAGAACGAGGAGCGTGATGATGATCGCGAAGACGCCGTCGCTGAACGCCTCCATGCGCGCCGGCGTCGGCTCCTCGTCGGGGCTCGGGACGGCGTCCGTGGCATTCTCCGGATCGACGGCCATGCTACGAACGGTCCATGCGCGCGCATCCCGCATTCCACGGGCCACGGGTCGGGCGGTCGCCCCGGCCTACGTCCGTCGCCTGCAGATCATCATCTCCGTCGTCGGCCCTGTCGACAACCAGCGCAGTGCGGAAATCTCGATCGGATAGAGCGCGGCACCGAGCCAGTCGCCGAGATACGGACGGTCGCGTCGCGCGGTGACGCGCCTGATCAAGGCCCACGTTGCCGACAGCACGCGACTGCGCGACTTGAGCGGTCGATTCATCAGCAGGAACACGGGTGCGCGACGCACGATCTCCAGGTCGTTCTCGGCGAGCAATGGCGTGATCTCCGCGTAGCTCCTGCTCACCTGATAATCGGCCGATTCGCGCACACCGGATAGGAAGTTTTCGGAAAAGACGAAGTAGCCTCGGGGACGAAGCAGTGCCTTGATGTTGTGGAATGCCAGTGAATACTTCTCGTCGTCGACGATGTGATAGAGGATGTCGAAGGCGGACACGAGGTCGAACTGGCCCAAGTCCAGGGGCCGCTCGGAGGCGGTGATATCGAGCTCGACGACGCAATGAGCTGGAAACTTTTCGCGAAGGGCCGCGAGGGCGAACGGAGCGAAATCGCTCCCGGTGACGGACCGCGCGCCAAGCCGGCTCCAGAGATCGATGTAGAAGCCCGTTCCCGATCCGATGTCGAGCACATCGCACAGGGACAAGCTTATGCCGGACTTTCGGATCTCCCGCGCCACTACGTGCCTGCGGACGCGATACATCCAGACGTTGAAGGGCACGCCGAGCCCGGCAAAGCCGACGCTCTCGGGCCCATAGCGCTTCGTGTGTCGCGCGTCCCAGTACGCGCGCGGATCGAAGTTGCCCATACGGCGAGTTGGCGCATTTCATATTCCAAATGCGCCATCGGCGCTCGGCACAGATAAGCAGATATTAAAATACGCATAAGGGCTCCGGAGGGGATTCGGCGTCGACTTTCCGCGTTTTTCTGGGGTCTCGCGGAGTGACAACGGGAGCGAGCCGGGGGTCTCTCAATCACGCCGCCCGTGACACCTTCTCGCGCCCTCGCGGTACGGTGCGTACTATCGCTCGCACATCCCGCGCTCACGAGGCGCGGCGAGATCGTGCCCGCGGCATCGTCGATATCTGGCAGCCGAATTTGCCTCCGCCTGCGTGCGCAACCGCGCGTCGGCTGAAGCATTCGCGTGACGTCTTCATTGGCCGCTTCTAACTGCGCGGACGACACATCGCGGCGGGACATTTCAGTCCACTGCGCGCTCGTTGCTCCGGTTTGCCCTACAGCGCGCATTACCAGATGAATTCATTTTGTGATCCAGAACACCATCGCTCGAAGGCGGGCGCGGTGTGGCATCCAGTTGGCGACCTCGCCATCACATCATGACGACCGATGCGACATCCAACATTCGCAAGTATTCTGGGACGTCATTTCCAACGAGCCGGCTCGAAATGGCAGGACAACGGAACGGCAGACTTGCACGGCAAAACGACTCGATCGAGCTCACACAGTGCGGATCCCATGCTCGAAGCTCTCCTCACGGCCTCTCCGGAAGCGATCATCGTTCTCGACGATGCGAGCCACGTCACCCTGTTCAACGACGGCGCAAAGGAGATGTTCGGCTACAAATCCAGTGAGGTAGTCGGTCAACTCGTCGACGTGATCCTGCCCGACTCCATCGGCGATCTTCGCTGGACGTCTCCGCTTCCGCCGCTGTTGTCGGGTGTGAACGAGATGGAGGTTCCACTTTCGCAGCTTGCGCTCTTCGGCCAGCGCGCCGACGGCGAGATCTTCTCGGTGGACGCCAGCGTCGCCAGCGCCTCCTTGCCACCTTCGCGTGGCTTCATGATCGTGGTGAGAGATCCTGCGACATCGCCCCGGTCCGAAGGAAAGCTGCGCGAGTGTGAGGAGTGCTTTCGCATCGCCTTCGAATCGGAGACGATCGCCTTCGCCATCGCCGAGCTCTCGGGACGACTGCGCGCCGTCAACCGTTCCCTGTGCAACCTGCTCGGCTATACAGTGCCGGAGCTCCTCGAGCTTTCCTTCCAGGCGATCACGCACCCCGAGGATCTGTTCAAGGATGTCTCCTATGTGCGGAGCCTCATCAAGGGTGAAATGGACCGGTATCTCCTCGAGAAACGCTATCTGCACAAGCAAGGTCACACCGTGTGGGCGTTGCTGTCCGTGTCGATGGTCCGCGACCGGTGGGGAGCGCCGCTCTACTTCGTAGCACACGCGACGGACATCACCTCGCTCAAGAACGCGCAGCGGGCACTCGAAGAGCACGCGGCGGAGCTCGAGCGCTCCAACGCCGAGCTGGAGCATTTCGCAGCTGTGGCATCGCACGACCTGCAGGAGCCGCTGCGCACCGTTTCCAGCTACACCCAGCTGCTTTCGGAGCGCTATGGCGGGCAGCTCGATGAGCGCGCAGACCGCTGGATCGATTACGTCGTCGGCGGCGTCGACCACATGAAGCGGATGATCGATGGTCTCCTGTCGCTCGCTCGCGTTCGAACCGACGGGGAGGAGTTCCAGCCCGTCGACACCGAGGCCATAGTCGATCGGCTGTGGACCCGACTGCGCGCGCAGCCGAACGCGCAGGAGGCACACCTTTCCCTCGGATCGCTTCCCGTGCTTGCAGCGGATGCGTCGCAAATCGAGCAGCTCTTTCAGAACCTGCTGAGCAACGCCATTCGCTATCGACGCTTCGATGTACCACTGCGCGTGGAGATCAGCGTCTCGCGGGATCTCGGAAGCAATGGCGAGTGGGAATTCACCGTCGCGGACAATGGCATCGGGATCGACATGATGCACGCTACCCGCATTTTCGAGATCTTCCAGCGTGTCGCACGCGATGTCGACCGGACGGGCGCTGGGATCGGGCTCGCCGTGTGCGATCGCATCGTCAGGCGCCACGGCGGGCGCATCTGGGTCGACTCGGCTCCCGGACATGGCGCTCGCTTCCGCTTCACGCTCGTCGACCGGTCCTCGTGACGACGGCCGAGCGCGAGCACTCGCGCCACGAACCGCTACCAGCGCCGCGCGCTTGCGTCCCGGCCCATATGTGCTATTACAATAGCAGTGTCCCTTGGAGCCCACGCTGCTCGTGGGTCCGGTCGCGAGGATGACGCCAGACATGAACTCGTACGGCAAACATCGCGATCGGGAAGTACCGCTGGTGACTTCGGCGGCGCCAGTGGAGGCCGAGATGCTGGTCGATGAAGCTGATGCTTCGCTCATCGTACTTCTCGTCGAGGACAATCTCGCCGACGCCGAGCTGATTGCGTATCGCCTGGCGCCAGGGTCGGATCTGCCCGACAGCAGCCAGATCCGCCTCGTGCACGTCACCTCCGCGGCCGCCGCCGTCACGGCACTTCGCTACTCGGCGGTGAAGGTGATCATTCTCGATCTCTCGCTTCCGGATGCCAACGGATTGGAGGCGCTGCATCGAATTCGGCGCGCCGCTCCGAATGTTCCCATCATCGTGCTCACTGGAGTGTACGATCAGGCGACGGCGCTCGTGGCGCTCCGTGCGGGCGCGCAGGACTACGTGCTCAAGCCACCGCCCGATGCTCCCACGCTGCACCGGATTCTGCACTACGCGCTGCAGCGCCAACGTCTTCTGCAGGAGCTCGACGCCGCGGTGAGCGCGTCGACCTCTGCCGCGCGCCGCTGGCGCCTCCTCGCCGAAGTGGGAAAGGTGCTCGCCGAGTCGACCAATCGCGATACCGCAATCCTCCGCGTAGTCAAACTGCTCGTACCGTCGGCCGCCGACTGCGCGGTGATCTATCTCGCCTCGGACGCTCA
>JAQBQC010000397.1 GCA_028287205.1 Gemmatimonadota bacterium | reverse complement strand
GCGAGAGCGCCTCACCGCCTCCCATGAGTGCCGCAGCACGAGTGACATCGCTCGATTAGGAATCGCTCATTCGTGACGCGTCATGGCAAGCGCGAGTCGCCACAATGACGTGATAGACACCTTCTACAATCCGGTTCTGGTCACGATCTCCGTCGTGATCGGATGTCTTGCATCGTATACCGCCCTCGATCTTGCGGGGCGCGTCACGGTTGCACGCAAGCGAAATCGACTTACCTGGCTCCTCTACGGCTCGACTGCCATGGGCATCGGGATCTGGAGCATGCACTTCGTCGGCATGCTCGCATTCCGAATGTCCGTTCCCGTGGCGTACGACGTTCCTCTCGTGCTCACCTCGGCGCTGATCGCGGTCGCCGCCGCCTGTCTCGCGCTGTTCACGGTGAGCCGTGCCAATCTGCCCACGCCGCGCCTGCTACTGGCCGGCGCCGTCCTCGGCGTGGCAATCGCCGGGATGCACTACGCCGGCATGGCGGCGATGCACATGCCGGCATCGCTTCACTACGACCTCCCCCGGGTCTGGCTCTCGATCGCGATCGCCATTACCGCCTCGTGCGTGGCGCTCTGGCTCGCCTTTCGATTCCGGCACGACGAATCGCTGCTCGGCCGCTGGCGGCGTGGCGTGAGCGCGCTCGTGATGGGCGTCGCGATCTCCGGCATGCACTACACCGGAATGAGTGCGGCGCACTTTACTCCCGACGCGGCATCGCTCCCGCTCTCCATGTTCACTGATCTCACGGGAAGCTGGTTGACGATCGATGTGATCGCCGGTCCCGTGCTGGTGCTGGTGCTCGCGCTCACCGGCGCATCAGTCGACCGGAACAAGCGAGGCGCGCTCGCCGAGTATGCGCGCCTGGGCGTGCTGCGCGACGAGATGGAGGCGACGATCACGCGCCGCACGGCGGAGCTGCAGCGCGCGCTCGTTGCTGCCGAGAGCGCGAATAGCGCGAAGAGCGAGTTCCTCGCGCACATGTCGCACGAGCTCCGCACGCCGCTCAACTCCGTGATCGGCTTCGCGGACATATTGCGCAAGAACAAGGCGGGAAATCAGCGAGCGCAGGACCTGCTGTACATCGAGCGCATTGGCGCGAACGCGCGCCATCTCCTGTCGCTCATCAACAACGTGCTCGATCTCGCCAAGGTCGAGGCTGGGCACGTCGAGCTGGAAATCACGCAGCTGTCGCTCGCGTCGCTGATCGGAGATGTAGTCAGTCAACTGGAAGGCTCCCGCAACGCGCGCGGCGTCCCGCTTCACGTCGAGGTGCCGGCAGATCTCGATCCGATCTCCACGGACGCATCGAAGATGCGCCAGATCCTCGTGAACCTGATCGGCAATGCCGACAAGTTCACGCAGTCGGGATGCATCACGATTCGTGTCGTTCCCGATGCCGACCAGCGCACGCCGCGGCGCATCGACGTCATCGATACAGGTGTGGGCATACCGGATGATCGGCTGGATGCCGTCTTTCGTCCGTTCGAGCAGGCGGACAGCAGCACGACTCGCAAGTACGGCGGTACCGGACTCGGGCTGCCGATCACGGTCACCCTGTGCAATCTGCTCGACGCCAGTCTCACCGTCAGCAGCACTGTCGGAGAGGGCTCCACCTTTTCGGTCACACTGCCGGCGCATCCATCGTCGCCGGCGATCACGCTCGAAGGACCCGCCGCCGGGCACAATTCCGAGCCCGCCATGGCAGCAGTCGATACGCTCGACCGGCGCTGCTCCCGCGATGCGCTCGTGGCGATGCTGCGCCGCCACAGCCGCTCGACGCCGATACGCGTGCTCGTCGTCGAGGACGAGATCGACGCTCAGGAAGTGCTGCTGCACCATCTGCATAGCGAGAAGAGCGTCGAAACGAGAGTCGCCGACTCGGGAATCACCGCGCTGCAGCTGCTCGCGAACTTCGCGCCGGATCTCATTTTGCTCGACGTGCGAATGCCGAAGATGGATGGCATCGCGTTTCTGAAGCACATGCGAAGCGATCCGCTCTACGCGCGCATTCCCGTGGTCGTCGTCACGGGCGAGGAGCTCACGGCCGGCGAGCGCCAGGAGCTGTCCGCGCACTCGCTCGGCATCGTCGGCAAGGGAGATGGACTCGAGGATGCGCTGCATCGCGCGCTCGTGGCCGTGGAGGAGCACCTGCCGGCGGAAGCGATCGTTCCGGCGACCAGGGCGTCCTAAAACGCGTCCTGAGCCGTCCCGTTCGGCTGTTCGCTGGAGCGCGCTACCTGGAGACGATCAGCTCTGCCATTCGCGCCGCCGCGCCCGGCGCGTGCGAGAAGAACAACATCGGCTCGATGACCTCGAGCTCCATCAGCAGCAACGCTCCGTCGCGCACGATTCCATCCACCCGCGCATAGAGAATGTCCTCAACGCGCGTATCGGTGGCCCTGGCGGCAGCCCGCAACACCGCGCGCGCGTCCTCGATCAGCGAAGGCTCCGGCTCTCGGCGCTCGACGGTACCGCCGAAATCGTTCTGGACGCGAAAATCACCATCCGCCGGGCGCTTGACCACCGCGTGACTGAATTCGCCTCCCAAAAAGATGAGCGACCATTCGCCGTCGCGAATCTCGGGAAGGAACGGCTGCACCATCACGCCACTCGGTGAGGATGCGAGCAGCGACTCGAAGCGTGCCTGGTGCTCCGATGCCAGGTCCGGCGCGACACGCCACGTCTGATGCGCCGTGGCCGAAATGGCGGGTTTCACGACCGCGCCTTCCTTCCACCCCTGTGCCGCGATGAGCGCATCGAGATTCGGCACGACATCGCCCTCCACCGCGCTGACCCAGATCGTCGGCACGATCGCGATTCCGCCAGCGTCGAGATCCATGAGGTAGCGCTTGTCCACGCTCCACTGCACGAGCTCCGGAGAATTCCGCAGCGTTCCGTCGTGATTCTCCTTCACCTCATTCACCCAGAGCAGGAATTCCTTCGGGCGATGATGGAAGTTCCAGCACGAGCGCAGCACGATGCGGTGATAGCTCGACCAGTCCGTGCGCGCGTCCCACGGCCGTGCGTCGACCGCCGCGCCGCGCGCGACGAGCGCGTCTCGCAGCAGCCGGTCATCGGTGGTGATCGCGGGAACCCCGGAGTAGGTGATCAGCGCAACGCGACTTGCGGAGAGCGGTGAAGACATTTGAGACCCACGATTCTGTGCGGAAACAACGTCGCTCGAAACGACACGAGCGTGAAATCTGAGCGCGGGACCCGCTTTGCTGAAGTGCGCATCTAGCGCACTCGTGCATGCACTCGTGCATCTTTGTTCATGCTCTACGTCGACAACAGCGGGATCACGGACGCGCGACTCAACCTTGCGCTCGAGGAACACGTTCTTCGCAACAGGCTCGCTTACGACGACCTGCTGCTCTTCTACGTCAACGCTCCGGCGATCATCATTGGCCGCAATCAGAACACGATCGAGGAGATCAATGCCGACGTGGTGGACGCGCGCGGAATTCGCGTGGTCAGGCGCGTCTCCGGTGGAGGAGCGGTCTATCACGATCTTGGCAATCTGAACTTCAGTTTCATGACGCGCGATGTGAACGCACGTTTCAACCGCTACGACCTGTTCAACAGGCCCGTGGTCGAGGTGCTTCGCGAGCTGGGCGTGCCGGCAGAGATCGGAGGGCGCAACGACATTCTCGCCGACGGGCGCAAGATCTCGGGGAACGCCCAGTTCGCGACAGCCGGACGCATGTTCAGCCACGGCACGCTCCTGCTCGATTCGAATCTCGACGACGTGACGGAGGCGCTCCGCCCGAAGCCGGGGAAGGTCGAGTCGAAGGGCGTGAAGTCGATTCGCAGCCGCGTGGCGAACATCAGCGAGTTCCTTCGCGAGCCGATCACCGTGGAGGAGCTGCGCGACCGGATTCTCGAGCGCATCTTCGGCACCCGCGAGCCCGTGCACGTTCCTTCGCTCGCGATCGGCGATGCCGACTGGCGCGCGGCGCACGAGCTGCTCGAGCGACGCTACGGCAACTGGAGCTGGAACTACGGCGAGAATCCGCCGAGCAATGTGCAGCGGGTGCAGCGCTTCCCGGCCGGCGAGATCGATGCGCGCCTCGACGTGCACGGCGGCCGCATCACCTCCGTTCGCTTCTTCGGCGACTTCATGGGGCGCGCGGAGGTGAGCGGGCTCGAGTCCCTCCTCCGCGGACTCGTCTACGATCGCGACTCGCTCGCGGCGGCGCTCGGCAATGTCGACGTGAGCGAGTATTTCGGTGTCATCGGTTCCGATGACGTGCTCGCCCTTCTCTCACCCTGAGAACCGTCGGAAATTGTAACACCGCACGTAGTTTTCGCGGATACTCGAGGAGACGCCGATGCCGCCTGCCGCTCAATCGTGCAGCCATGTCGACCAGGTGCGCGACGTCGCACCCAACACTCCGAACGGATGCGAAGAGTGTCTCAAGCTCGGCATGCGCTGGGTGCACCTGCGTCTCTGCCAGGAGTGCGGCCACGTCGGGTGCTGTGATCAGTCGCAGGGGAAGCATGCGACGAAGCACTTTCACGGGTCGAAGCATCCGATCATGAAGAGCTTCCAGCCGGGCGAGGACTGGAGCTGGTGCTACGTCGACGAGCTGTTCATGGAGCCTGCGGTCGAGCCGGGGGCGTGAGCACCACCGCGCTCGCGTGGCCGGCGCTTCCCCTCGCCAGCTGGAACGACACGCGCGACACGCTCCACATGTGGACGCAGATCGTGGGAAAGACGCGGCTCGCGCTCGCCCCGATGGTCAATCACTGGTGGCAGGTTCCGCTGTACGTCTCCGCGCGCGGGCTCACCACCTCGCGGATGCCGTACGGAAATGCGGGATTCTCGGTAGAGCTCGATTTCATCGATCACACCCTGCAGATCCAGCGTGACGACGGACGCACATGGTCGATGGCGCTCGCGCCTCGCTCCGTCGCCGATTTCTACCAGGCGTACATGGCCGGATTGCGCTCGCTCGGGATCGACGTGCACATCTGGCCCGTGCCCTCCGAGATCGCGGATGGGATTCGCTTCACGGACGATGAGACGCACGGCTCGTACGATGCGCGCGCTGCGAGCGACTTCTGGCACGCACTCGCGCAGGCATCTCGCATGCTCGAGATCTTTCGCGGGCGATTCATTGGCAAGGCGAGTCCCGTGCATTTCTTCTGGGGCAGCTTCGACCTCGCATGCACGCGCTTCAACGGCGCGCGCGCACCGCAGCATCCGGGAGGCGTGCCCGGGCTCCCCGACTGGATCACGCGCGAAGCGTACTCGCACGAGTGCATCAGCGCAGGATGGTGGCCCGGCGCAATTGGCAGCCCGATCGTCGAGCCGGTCTTCTATGCCTACGCGTATCCGGAGCCGAAGGGCTGTCCCACCGCGCAGATCCGTCCTGACGCCGGCTTCTATCATGACGTGATGCACGAGTGGATCCTGCCGTACGATGCCGTGCGAACCTCCGCGGACCCCGATGCTGCGGCACTCGACTTCTTTCAGAGCACCTACGACGCCGCCGCAACGCTCGGCGGCTGGGATCGCGCCTCACTCGAGCGCGGAGAGTCTTCGCGCTCGAAGTGAGCCGCGCTCACAGCATGTACTGCACGTTCGAGCTTCCGGTGGGATAGGAGAAGAGCACCTTCTTCAACTCCGCGACCGGGATGTCGAAGCGGATCGCCATCGCGAACAGATTGATGACCTCTTCACAGTGTCCGGCGAGAATGTGCGCGCCCACGACACGGTCCGTCCGTTCGTCGACGATCGTCTTGAACATCCCAACGGGCTCGCGAATGCGGTGGTTCACGAACCATTGGGTCGTGTCGCCAGTCGCGACGCGCACCGGAATTCCTTTTTCGCGCGCCTCCTTCTCCGTGAGCCCGACGCTGGCAAGCGGGGGCTGCGTGAAGACGACGCTCGCAGTGCCGCGAAAGTCCGGACGCGTGGTGTTGCCGTTCAGCAGATTCGCCGCGACAACTGATCCTTCGTGCCCGGCAACCGGCGTCAGCGGGCGCGAGCCCGGCAGGCTGACCACATCACCGGCGGCGTACACGCGCGGATTCGAGACGCTCTGCAGAAACTCATTCACGCGCACCGACCCATGGTGCTCGAGCTCGATTCGCCCTGCGGCCGGGCACAGGCGCGCGGTGTTCGGCACGCGTCCCGCCCCGTGCACCACGAGGTCCGTTTCAAACGCCTGCACGCTCGAGCCGTGTCCGACGTGCACGCGATAGCTCGCCGACCCGGGCGCGCGCTCGACCGCGCTTACCGAATGATCGAGGCGCACATCGATGCCGATGTCTCTCGAATGCTCGAGCAGACGCTCGACCAGCGCGTCATCGAACGTCGGGAGCGGCGCGCCGCGCCCCAGCACGATCACCTCCGCGCCCGCGTGATGCGCGAGGTGCGCGAACTCGAGTGAGATGTAGCCCGCGCCCACGAACACGATTCGGCGCGGCAGCTCGTCGAGATTCAGGAACTCCGTGCTCGTGATGACGTGTCCCTCTCCCGGAATTCCGAGCGGCCGCGGAGATGCGCCGGTCGCGATCACGACGTGCTTCGCGGTGAGCTCTCGTCCGGCGATCGCGAGACGGTCCTCCGCGATGAAGCTGGCCACGCCGTGCAGCGTCTCGATTCCCACATTCTGGAATGCTGCCTCGCGATTCGACGGCACCGGATCGGTAAAGCTCCGCTTGAATGCCATCAGCGCCGGCCAGTCGATCGAGGCATCGCCCGCAACCCCGTAGCCGCGCATACGACGTTGCCACGACACGACTTCCGCTGCTCCAACGAGCACCTTCTTGGGGTCGCATCCACGGTTCGCGCACGTTCCGCCATAGGGCTGATCGTCCGCCACCGCAACCCGCCAGCCGGCGGCGCGACAGCTGTAGGCCGGCGTCGATCCGGCGGCTCCAGTGCCGAGCACGATCAGGTCAAATTCCTCTGTCATGGTCCTCTCGTGCTGGTTAAACCACTGTATGCGGCCTCGGAACCAAATGCACCGTTCTTGCCCTAGTCTGCATGGATTGTTTCAGCGTAAGATGATCGCAATGCCTGTTTCTGTCTCAAGGGTTCTGATGGCCTCCTCTCTCCTTGCCAGCGATTCCGCAGCGACGCGGCCTGCTGGACAACAGCTGCCGACATCCTCGCGCACGCTCGCCAATCGCTTCGAGTCCGTGCGTGCACAGACCGAGCATCTGTGCGAGCCGCTCGATACGGAGGACTACGTCGTGAGCAGCATGGCCGACGTGAGTCCCACCAAGTGGCATCTCGCGCACACAAGCTGGTTCTTCGAGACATTCATTCTCGGTCCGCACTCGCCCGAGTACGTGTCGCCGAATCCCCGGTACGCGTTTCTGTTCAACTCGTACTACGTGCAGGCTGGCGAGCGCCACTGTCGTGCCAAGCGAGGGCTCGTCACGCGGCCCACCGTGCGTGAAGTGTTCGAGTATCGCGCGCACGTGAACGAAGCGATGCGTGAGCTGCTGCATCGCATCGGGAATGATCCGAGTCATCCGGCACACGCGCTGATCGAGCTAGGCCTGCATCATGAGCAGCAGCACCAGGAGTTGCTGGTCACGGACATCAAGCACGTCTTCTGGATGAATCCGCTTCGTCCCGTGTATCGCGAGCGGCAGACGCAACCAGCACGCGTCGCGACTGAACAGAAGTGGCGCTCGTTCGCGGGCGGGGTGCATCACATCGGCCATCAGGGCGACGGCTTCGCGTTCGACAACGAAGGGCCCGCGCACCGCGAATTCCTCGAGGACTTCACGCTCGCATCGCGGCTCGTCACGAACGGCGAGTACCTCGAGTTCATGAGCGATGGTGGCTACGAGCGCTCGGAGCTCTGGCTGTCGCCCGGTCTCGCCATCGTTCAGGATGGCGGCTGGAAGGCTCCCTTCTACTGGGAGCGCGAGGGCGACGGATGGACGGAGTTCACGCTCGCCGGCACGCGGCCCGTGGCGCCGGATGAGCCGGTGTGCCACGTGAGCTATTACGAGGCGGACGCATTCGCTCGCTGGGCGAAGCGTCGCCTGCCCACCGAGGCGGAGTGGGAGGTCGCGGCACGTGGTGCGCCGATCGAGGGGACCTTCGTGGAGAGCGAGCGCTTCCACCCCGCGCCCGCCTCCGCGGACGAAGTCGCGAAGGGCGGCCTCGCTCAGCTCTATGGCGACGTGTGGCAATGGACGCAGAGCGCGTACGTGGGGTATCCCGGCTTCAAGCCGGACACGGGTGCGATCGGCGAGTACAACGGAAAGTGGATGGCCGATCAGTGGGTGCTTCGCGGTGCGTCGTGCGCCACGCCCCAGTCGCATGCGCGGCTCACGTACCGAAACTTCTTTCCATCGGATGCGCGTTGGCAGTTCATGGGGATTCGTCTTGCCGACCATGCGTGATGAGCGATCGATGACGATGTCGGCGTCGCGACACGGTGTGCCGCGCGTCGTCGCGCGTCCGGATGCGCGCCCGATGCGCGAGGAAGTGCTCCGCGGGCTGCAGTCGGAGCCGAAGTCGCTTCCGCCGAAGCTCTTCTACGATGAGGCCGGGGCCGATCTCTTCGAGCAGATTTGCGAGCTCCCCGAGTACTACCTCACGCGGGCCGAGCTCGAGATCCTTCGCGCGCGCAGCGGGGAGATCGCCGCGCTCGCGGGACCGCGCGTCGCGCTGCTCGAATACGGCAGCGGCGCCGGCGTGAAAATTCGCCTGCTGCTCGATGCCCTCGAGTCGCCAGCCGCCTACGTGCCGATCGACATCTCACGCGAACAGCTCGGCCGCGTCTCGCGCGAGCTTGCGGCCGAGTATCCCGGTGTCGCGATACGGCCGTTGCACGCCGATTACACGTTGCCGCTCGCGGTGCCGCCTCTCCCCGAAGGATCGCGACGAGTTGCGTTCTTTCCCGGCTCGACGATCGGAAATTTTCATCCGATGGAGGCCGCGATCTTTCTCGGTCGCGTGCGTCGCGCCGTAGGCAAGGGTGGCGCGCTCATTCTGGGCGTCGACCGCCGGAAGCGCGCCGCAACATTGAACGCCGCGTACGACGACTCCGCGGGCGTGACTGCGGCGTTCAATCTCAATATTCTCGCGCGACTCAATCGCGATGTGCACGCGCACTTCGATCTCGATACGTTCGAGCATCGCGCCTTCTTCAACCCGCGCGCGAGCCGCGTCGAGATGCACCTGGTGAGCAAGGTCGAGCAGATCGTGAGGGTCGCGGGCGAGCCCATTCACTTCGAAAAGGGCGAATCGATCTGGACCGAGAGCTCGTACAAGTACGATCGCGCGCGCCTCGAGGAGCTGATCGAGACCGCAGGCTTCCGCATGCGGAAGCTGTGGACGAACAAGAAACGGCAGTTCTGGGTCGCCTACCTCGAAGCGGTGTGACGCAGGTGGGCCGGCGACACTGCGCGCTCGACCAGCGCGAGCACGCCGTCGACGACTAGCGCCAGCGCGGCGGCGGGGAGCGCGCCGGACAGGATCATGTTCGTGTCGGCGAGCGCGAGCCCTGCCACGATCGGCTCGCCGAGGCCGCCTGCGCCGATGAACGCGGCGAGCGTGGCCGCGCCCACGGTGATGACGGCCGCCGTTCGGATCCCCGCCATGATGACGGGCGCCGCGAGCGGCAGCCGCACTCGCAAGAGCCGTTGCCACGGCGTCATCCCGAGCGCCTCCGCGGCCTCCACTGCCGAAGGATCTGCGTCACGCACGCCGCCGTACGCGCTGCGCACGATCGGATAGAGCGCGTAGATCCAGAGCGCGACGAGCGCAGGCTTCACGCCGATTCCGAACAACGGGATCATGAAGGCCAGGAGCGCGATGCTCGGAATCGTCTCGAGCACGCCGAGCGCACCGATCATCGGCTCCGCGAGCCGGCGCGCGCGCTCGAGCGCGAGCGCGAGCGGAAGCGCCACGATGATGGCGGCGCCGAGCGCGAGCGCGACGAGGAGCAGATGCTGGAGCACGAGACTCCCGATGGCGGCGCGGCGATCCCAGAGGTACGATGAGAGCGATCCCTTGGTACTAGGGGATGTCGTCCTTTTGAGCCTGCCGCCCGACCGTGTCGCGGCGCTCGCGTCCCCTGCAACGCCGATGTCGTGGAGCGCATCTGCCGCCACCCGCTTCACATCCTCGCCGTCGACCTCGACGCGGCGGTTGAGCACGCGCATCTGCGACTCGTCGAGCATTCCGCTCAGCGTCGTGAGCGCCGCAATGGCATCCGGTCGTTCGCGAGCGAGCCGTGCGCCCACCACGGCTGCCGCTTCGTAGGGCGGGAAGAAGTGCTTGTCATCGACGAGCGTCACCAGATCGTACTTGGAGAGCAGGCCATCGGTGGAGTAGCCGTCGATCACATCGACGGCGCCCGTCGCGAGCGCCTGGTACTTCACCGCGGGCGCGAGCGGGCGCACCGCGCGCGGACGCACGCCGTAGGCGCGCGTGAGCCCGGCCAGACCGTCGGCGCGCCCGATGAAATCCGCTGTGAACCCCGCCACGAGATGCCCGCTTTCCCGCGCGAGATCGCTCAGCGTTCGCAGATGATACTGCGCGGCCGTGTTGCGCCGCACCGCGATCGCGTAGCTGTTCTGAAAGCCGAGTGGGGGAAGCCACCGCACGCCATATCGCGACTGGAACTCGCGCGCGACGTGCCTGAAAACGAGGCGCGGATCGCTCGCGAGCGAATCGGTGAGCGAGTCGTGCAGCACCGCGAGAAGGCCGGTGCCCGTGTACTCGGGGTACACATCGATCGCGCCCGAGCGGAGCGCGCGCATCGCGATCTCCGTCTGCCCGAGCCCCGGCCGCCGATCGACGGCGAGCCCGTGCGCCTCCAGCAGCTGCGCGAACATCTCCGCAAGAAGATACGACTCGCCGAACGGCTTGGACGCGACGACGATCGGCACTTCGCGCGATGTCTTCGATGTCGCCGTAGTCGTCGCCTGCGCGCGGGCTCCGCTCGCCACCACCACGAGCGCCACCGCGATTCCGAGCATCGCGCCCCGCGCGGCCCGCGCGCGCATCACGCGAGCCCTCGCAGCGGCGCCGACGCCGCGAGCGCACGCTCGAGCAGCGTCGCCACGTATGGTGTCGCCGGCGATGTCGCGAGCTGGTCGATCGTCCCCTGCTGCTCGATGCGTCCCGCGCGCATCACCACCAGCTCGTCCGCGAGTCGCGCCGCTTCGGCCAGATCGTGCGTCACCATGAGCATCGTGAACGACAGCTCGTGGCGAAGCGCGTCGAACGCCGCCTGCAGATCCGAGCGCGTGATCGCATCGAGCGCGCCGAACGGTTCGTCCATCAGCACCACGCCGGGGCGCGCCGCGAGCGCACGCGCGAGCGCGGCGCGCTGCCGCTGCCCGCCCGAGAGCTCGTGCGGGAAGCGCCCGCCAAATCGCTCAGCCGGAAGCCCCACGAGCGCGAGCGTGTCGGCCGCCACCGCGGTCGCATTCGGCATGCCGAGCAGCGTGGGCACGAGCGCCACGTTTCGCAGGATGCGCCAGTGCGGCATCAATCCGCCTTCCTGCGGCACGTAGCCGATCATGCGGCGCAGCGCGACGATCGGGCGTTCGCGCACATCCGCGCCTCCAACGGAGATCACACCGCTGGCTGGCTCGACCAGGCGATTGAAGCATCGCAGCAGCGTGGTCTTCCCCGATCCGCTCTCGCCAACGAGCGCGACGCTCTTTCCCGCGGCGACATCGAGGCTCACTTGATCGAGCGCGACCACGTCGCCGTAGCGCTGGACCACATCGCGCGCGGCGAGGGCCAGCGGCTCGCGGCGAGTCTGAAGCTCCGTCGAATCTCGCACTGCGAATAAGCTGCCGTCCCGGCGGCGTAGCCGCAACGAACGTTGCCGTTCTCCCCGCCGCGCAGGATGCGTGATAGCTTGCAACCATTGCGTGAGCCGTGGGCGTGCGCCGCTTGGGCCCCGCTCACTACCTGCTCGCGTTCGCCACGCGCCCTCGCCCCGATGACCTTTCAGCGCAAGATGCTGTATGGCTTCTCGCTCATGGTCGTTCCCGCGCTGCTCATCGGGATCGAGGCCATCCGCACGAACGTGCTCGAGCGCGACGCGCTCCAGACGCTCGGCCAGAACATGTCGCGCACGCGCACGTATGCCGAGCTCGAAACGGCGATGTTCAACCAGAGCGAGATCATCTGGCGCTATCTCAGCGGGCTCGATCCCCACGCGAGAGACGAGTTTCGCAAGACGGGCGAGGTCATCAAGTACTGGCAGCAGCGCTGGCGGTCGGAGCTTCGCCCGAACGAGGCGGGACTCGCGAACAGCACGGAGGAGATTCAGCGCCGGATCGAGGCCGTGGCCGACAGCGTGTTCAAGCTCTACGACTCCGGGCAGCACGAAGCGTCGTACCGCATGGCGCAGCGCGATCTGCGCGACGGCCTTCTCCCCGCGCTCACGCAGCTGAATCGCGAGATCTATCGGCAGGCGCGGGAATCGAGCGTGCGCGGTGCGTACTCGAGGCTCGAGGAGATCGTCACCCGCGAGCGCGATGCGCTGATCGCCATCCTCGCCTTCGCCGTCGTAGCGGGGCTGCTCGCGTCGTTGCTCATCTCGCGCGGGCTCGCGCGCCCGATCAGCCAGCTGCGCGTGGCCATGGCGCGCGTAGGCGCCGGCGAGGTCGAGCTTCCGATCGATGTCAGCTCGCCAGACGAGATCGGCGATCTCGCGCGCTCCTTCGCGCAGATGACGGAGAGTCTCGAGCAATCGCGCGCTCGCACGACGGGCCTCAACCTCGAGCTCCAGCGCAAGATCTCCCAGCTCGAGAAGACGCAGGCACAGCTCGTTCAATCGGAGAAGCTCGCCTCGATCGGGGAGATGGCCGCCGCGGTGGCGCACGGCATTCGCAATCCGCTCGCGAGCCTGCGGGCGGCCGCTCAGGTTGCACTCCGCCATCCGGAATCCAGCGCATCGCGCGAGCATCTGAGCCTCATCATCGAGGAAGTGGACCGGCTCGACCGTCGCGTGAGCCATCTGCTGAGCTTTTCGAAGCCCGCGCCATTCCATCCGCTGCGCGAGAGTGTGGCCCGGCTCATCGAGGATCTGCTGCCGCCGTTTACCGAGCTGCTGCGCGAGAGGGGCGTCACCCTGGAGCTCGCGCTCGCACCAGATCTTCCCGAGGTGCGCGTCGACCCGATGCAGCTCGAGCAGGCGCTCGTGGAAGTGGTCTCCAACGCGCTCGATGCGATGCCGCAGGGCGGCACCCTGCACATCGCCGCCGATGCGAGTCGCACAGCCAGTGGCGATGTCGACGTGGTCATCGAGATCGTCGATACCGGGGTCGGAATTCCGGAGCGCGTGCTCGCATCGGTGTGTGAGCCGTTCTTCACCACGCGCCCCGAGGGAACGGGGCTGGGGCTCGCCATCGCGAAACGCTACATCGAGCAGAATGGCGGCATCCTCGACATCAGCAGCATCGCGACCGTGGGGACGACGGTGCGCATCCGCCTCCCCAGCGTCGATCATGCGGACGCCACGATGACAGAGCGTGAGCACGCGCGCACGGGGTCGAACAGATCATGAGTGGACCAACGGTGCTCATCGTCGACGACGAGCGCACGCTCGCGCGCTCGATCAAGACATTTCTCACCGAGTCGGGCTACGAGGCCGAGGTGGCAGGCGATGCCGAGAAGGCGCTCGAGCTGCTCGAGAGCTTTCGCCCCGACGTCATCTTCGCGGACGTGCGCCTGCCCGGCATGGGCGGGATCGAGCTGCTCCAGCACATTCGCGATTTCGATTCGTCGATCCCCGTCATCATCATGACGGCGTATGGAAGCATCGAAGGCGCGGTCGAGGCGGTAAAGCTCGGCGCGTTCGACTATCTCAAGAAGCCCGTCGATCTCGAGGAGCTCAAGCTGCTCGCGGATCGCGCCCGCGAGACATCGCTGCTCAAGCAGGAGCTGTCGTACTATCGCGGCCGCGAGGCCAGGAAGCTGCCGTTCGCCGGCATGATCGGCGAGTCGCCGGCAATTCGCGCGATCATGGAGCAGGCGCGCCAGATCGCGGCGCTCGATGACACGCCGCCCGTGCTCATCACCGGCGAGACGGGCACCGGCAAGGGCCTCGTCGCGCACACGATACACGCGAGCGGACCGCGTTCGTCGAAGCCGTTCATCGAGGTGAACTGCACCGCGCTGCCCGCGAGCCTGATGGAGGCCGAGCTGTTCGGCCACGAGCGCGGGGCATTCACTGATGCAAAGCAGTCGAAGATCGGGCTCTTCGAAGCTGCGGAGCGCGGCTTCATTTTCCTCGACGAGATCGGCGATACCGAGCTCCCGCTGCAGGGAAAGCTGCTTCGCGCGATCGAGGAGCGGATGGTGCGGCGCGTCGGAGGCATTCGCGATCGCAAGATCGACGTGCGCATCCTCGCCGCCACCAACCGCGATCTCGAGCGCGAGGCGCAGGCGGGCACCTTCCGCCGCGATCTCTATTTTCGTCTCGCGGTCATCCTGCTCCGGCTTCCGCCGCTGCGCGACCGCGGTGACGATGTGCTGCTCCTCGCCGATGACTTCATGCGTCGCTACAGCGCGAAGTACGGGAAGGATGTGAAGCGCATGACCACTGCCGCGCGCGATGCGATGCTCGCGTATACGTGGCCCGGCAATGTGCGCGAGCTGAGCCACGTCATCGAGCGCGCGGTGCTCTGGAGTCAGGGCGGCGTGCTCGAGGCTGAGCAGCTGTCGCTGTCGAACATGGATGCCACGGCCATGCGCGTCAGCACCGGAAACACCGGAGCCGCCGCAAGCGCCGGGAACGGCAGCGCACAAACAGACAGCAGCGCCGACCCGGGCACGCCGATCGCGCCGCCGGGCGCGCTTCCACCGCGCGGAACCGACCTCGCGCAGTGGGAGAAGTCGATGATCGAGCAGGCGCTCCGCGAGGCGAACGGCAACCAGACGCAGGCCGCGCAGCGACTCGGCGTCAGCCGCGACACGCTCCGCTATCGCCTCAAGAAATTCGGGATCCAATAGCGCATGCACGTAATTCTGCTCGGAACGGCTGCGGGGGGAGGATTTCCGCAGTGGAACTGCTGGTGCCCGACGTGCCGCATCGCGCGCGACGACCCGTCACGCGCGCGCCCGCGCACCCAATCCTCGATCGCGTTCAGCGCCGACGGCGTGCGCTGGTTCCTCGGCAACGCCTCGCCCGACGTGCGCGAGCAACTCGCGCAGCTGCCGCGCGTGGACGTAGCGGGAGTGCGGCATGTGCCCGTGGAAGGGATCGTGCTCACCGACGCGGAGCTCGACCACACGCTCGGCGTCACGCTCCTGCGGGAGGGACGGTTGCTGCAGCTCATCGCGACCCCGTCGGTGCTCAGAACGATCGCGGAAGATTCGCGCGTGCTCCCGGTGACGCAGGCGTTCGCCGTCGTGCAGACGGTCGAGGTCGCGCTCGGCGAAGCGACGCCGCTCAGCTATCGGGACGGAACGCCGAGCGGGATCACGATCGAGATGAAGGCAGTGCGCGGCGATCCGCCGCGCTTCGCGCGCCGGGAGGAAGTCGGCCACACCGTGGCAGCGTTCATCACGGACACGAGCAGTGGCAAAACGTGCGCGTTCGTTCCCGGGTGCGGGGGCCTGGGTCCCAAGCTGCTGTCGCGCCTCAACGAGGCAGAGCTACTTCTGTTCGACGGGACCTTCTGGACAAACGACGAGCTCATTCGGCTCGGCATCTCCGATCGTCCGGCATCGGCAATGGGACATGTCGCGATCTCGGGGCCGGAGGGAAGTCTCGCGATGTTGTCGGATCTCGACTGCCGCCAAAAGGTTTACACGCACATCAACAACACGAACCCGATGCTCATCGAGGGCTCGCCCGAACGCGCCGCGGTCGAGGCGGCCGGGATGATCGTTGGCATGGACGGAATGCGCTTCGAGATCTGAGGCGCGCGTTTTGCGCGCGTGTCGAGTCCCCCACTTCGCGGTATGCTTTGCTCATGTCGACTTCTCTTCTCTCCGCGCCAACGATCGCAGCGCCGCCGGCGCCCCCGATTCCCGCGCTCGAGCGCCCGCTCGCGCCCGAAGCGCTCGTTGCCGCCCTGCGCGGATTTCACGGCTCCTATTACGTGGAGCATCCGTTCCACCACCTGATGCACGAGGGAAAGCTCTCGCAGCGGCAGATGCAGGGGTGGGTCGCGAACCGCCTCGCGTACCAGCGTGCGATTCCGCGCAAGGACGGCGCGATCATCTCGAACTGTCCCGTGCCTGAAGTGCGCCGCAAGTGGATTCAGCGCATCGTCGATCATGACGGGCTGAAGGAGGGCGAAGGCGGCATCGAGAAGTGGATCCAGCTGGGGATCGCGTTCGGTGTTCCGCGCGAGGAGATGGAGGATGAACGGCACGTGCTTCACGGCGTGCGGTTCGCGGCCGAGATGTACGTGACGTTCTGCAAGACGAAGCCGTGGGTGGAAGCGGCCGCGTCGTCGCTCACTGAGCTATTCGCGCCCGACATCATGCGGCGCAGACTCGAGTCGCTGCCGAAACACTATCCGTGGATTCGTGCGGATGCCTACGACTACTTCAACAGCCGCCTCACCCAGGCGCCGCGCGACAGCAATCACGGGCTCGAGATCGTCACCACGTATTGCACGACCGTGGAGACGCAGCAGCGCGCCTTCGAGGCGCTCGCGTTCAAGATCGAGATGCTGTGGGTGATGATCGACACGATCTACAACGCGTACCGCGAGGAGTGAGCGTCATGATACTCACCGGTGCCTCGCGCCCGAAGCTCTGGAAGTTCGCACGCGTGCAATTCGACGAGGCGCGGCAGCGAAGCGTGCTGCAGTATCCGGAGGGCGCGGTACTCCTGAACGACACGGCGGCGGAGATTCTGGCGCTGTGCGACGGCACGCGGACGATCGTCGACATCGCGACTGCGCTGAAGGAGCGCTATGGCTCAGATGTGCTGGACGACGTGCAAACGTATCTCTCGCAGCTGGCGGATCGGGAGCTGGTGAGGGACGAATCGGCGGCGATCGGCGCGGGATGATGTTGTGCTTTGCTTGCTGAGTTCGGTGGGTGAAATGCCC